>DATBGJ010000270.1:0-9351 GCA_036558045.1 Thermoanaerobaculia bacterium | reverse complement strand
CAACCGCGGCCAGGTGGTCGGCTGGGCGGAGAACACGGTACACGACTCGACCTGCGTACCGCCCCAGGTCCTGCAGTTCCGGGCCGTCTTCTGGGGTCCCAGGAAAAGCCAGATCCAGGAGCTTCCGCCGCTCCCCGGCGACACCTCCGGCGCCGCTACGGCGATCAACGACAGGGGCCAGATCGTCGGCATCTCGGGCACTTGCGATCAGGCGGTCGGACGCTTCACCGCCGCTCACGCCGTGCTGTGGGAAAACGGCAGGGTGAGAGACATCGGCAACCTGGGGGGCGCGACGTGGAACACGCCGATGGCCATCAATCAGAGCGGTGACGTCGTCGGGTTCGCCAGCCAGCCGGGCGACGATCCGGACAACCCGCAACTGCGCGCGTTCCTCTGGACGCGGCGCGGCGGCATCCAGAATCTCGGCACGCTGCCGGGGGACGTCTACAGCGAGGCGCACGGCATCAACGAGCGGCGCCAGGTGGTGGGCACGTCGTGCGACGCGGCCGGCAACTGCCGCGCCTTCGTGTGGGAAGACGGCGTCATGAAGGACCTCAACGCGCTCGTGGCGCCCGGCTATACCGGCGTCCTCACCACCGCGCAGGACATCGACGACCGCGGCGAGATCACGGGCCGGGCGTTCGTCGCGAGCAGCGGCGAGCGTCCGGCGTTCCTGGCGATGCCGGTTCCGTAGCGCCTGACGCGGAACGATCAAGGAGCCGGCGGCTGGATCTCAGTGGGGGTCGCGGGCAGGTCGACGTAGCTGTCCGCGAACCATTGGATCCGCAACGGCTCCTTGGCGTCCGCGATCGTCTCGTCGCTGACGTCCTTCCCCGTCCCGTAGTTGATCTGCCTCCCGGGCTCCTTGATCGCGCTGAGCACCAGGACCACCCGGCTGCCCGTCCGGAGCTGGCGGCTCATCAGGCGCACGCTCTGGAAGCTCAGGCTTTGGCGCTTGCCGGGTACCAATAGCCGGCGCTCGCCGGGATTCCCGGCGTAGCTGGCGCGCGCCCAGTAAGGCGCGAGCTGCACGTATTCGCCTTCCGGGGTCAGCTCGTAGAGCTCGATGCTGAAGTCGAAGTCCTTCTTGTTGGTGCTCAGCTCGAGCCGCCCGGAGAACAGACCGCTCAGCTCGACCGGTTGCCGCAGCGGATCGCTGACGAAGGCGATGCCGTTCCAGGTGTTCAGGTCCTTGTCGGCGACGCCGCCGCCGGGGAAGATCCGATCGACGTCGCCGCGGTCCGCGAGGTCCACGCTCAGCGGGATGAACGCGCCGCCGGAGGGCTGCCGCTCGCTCAACCGCCAAGCGTCGCCGGACCGCTCGGCGCTGAGGTGGAATCTCAGCTTCTGCCGGGCCATGGCCGCCAGCGTGGGCGCGTGCTTCCACACGTTCGCGCCCGTCACTTGATAGTTCACCTTGTCCTTCAGCAGAGCGGGCTTGGGGCCGCCCTTCAGGACGTAATCGAACCATCGATAGCGGAGCTCTCCCATGTCGAGCTGCGCCACGGGATCCAGCTCGTAGCCGGCGAGAAAATCGAACCTGTCGCCGAGCACGCCGACCGTTCCGCGATGCCCGCGGATGTGGTCGTAGGGTCCGATCACCAGGTAGTGCTCGGCGCGCGGGTTGTATTTGTAATGCTCGGCGAGGTAGTAGACCGCGGCTCCGGGCCCGCCATAGTAATAGCCGGCGGTCGCCAACACCGGGATGTCGATGCGCGCGAACTCCTCCTTGTAGGGGATCATGCCTTGCCAGTACGCGTCGTAGGATGGATGGGCGATCCACCTGCCGAAGATCGGATTGGGCGTGCCGTCGATCGTCTCCAGCGCGCGATAGGCCCGGCCGCCGGCGTACCACTCGCGGTTGAGCCGGCGCCAGCGCGCGTTGTCGTTGTAGGCCGCCTCGTCGAGCGTCTTGACGTCGGTGGTATAGAAAGGCCACGGGTAGATGAAATTCCAGAAGACGTTGCCTTCCATCGGCACGTCGATGCCGGGCGCCACCGGCGCTCCCGGCATCAGCGCCTTCAGGGCCTTCGGCATGCGCTTGGCGGCGGCCCATTGGGTGAAGCCGTCGTAGCTGCCTCCGTACATGCCCACCCGGCCGTCGCTCCACGGCTGCGCGGCGATCCAGTCGATCAGCGCCGCCGCGTCGGCGCCGTCATGCTCGTATGGGACCGGCCGGTCGGGGCTGCATCCCTTGCCGCGCGTGAGGCCCACGACGCCGGCGTAGCCGTTGGAGGCCGTCCGCCGCGCCTCGCTCAGCGTGCGGACGGGATCGGCGTAGATGGTGAAGTCGAGCAGGGCCGGGAGGCGCCCGGACGCCGCGCGGGGCCGCACCACGAGCGCGCAGACGGTGGCGCCGTCCGGCGTCCTCACGCCGACGTCCTTGTCGACGACGTAGCGGCGGCGGTCGTCCTCCTCGATCAGGGGCGCGGCCAGCGGCGCGAGGCTGCGATAGGCCTCCGCCACCTGCCAGGCGCGGCTCAGTCGCAGGGCATCGTCCAGCGAGATGGCGCTCTTGCCTTTCTGTTGCTCCAGATCGCCTTGCAGCTCCCGCAGCAGAGCGGCGGGATCGAGGGTGAGGGCGCGCATCACCAGGGCGGAGGTGCGGTCGTCCAGCCGGCCGAGCGTGTCGCGGAAGGACCGCCGCAACGCCTCGTCGAAGGGCGACCCGGCCTCGCCCTGCGCGAGCCTGGCGCGGACAACGATCTCGTACTGGACGTTGTCCGCTCCGGCCTGCGGCGAGCCGCTGCCCTCCGTCCGCAGGGCGCGCAGCGCCGCCAGGGTCGCGAGCGCCTGAGCGTGGCGGCCGGCGACGATCTGCAGGCGGAACAGGTTGTCCAGGTACCGGCCGCGGTCGTCGTCTCTGTACGCCGCGATCACCTGCTCGGCCAACGCCGGCATCGCCCGGGAGAGCGTGGCGGCGTCGCCGGCGGCCGCCTGCGGAAAGTCGAACTGCTTTGCGGTGTCGTCAGCGAGGACCAGAAACGCGAACAACCCGATGATGGAAGGCAGCATGGTGCTATGAAAGTAGCACCGGGGCGGCGGGGCGTCAAGAACCGTATAAGCTTCGATGAAGCGACATTGGGAGACCTGACCGATGGGCAAACCGAGCCGTGTTTTTCCCGTAGAGCTGCTGAGGAAGTCCCTGCCGGTGCTTCTGCTCGCCGCCGCCGCCTGCGCGTCGGCCGCGCCGCAACGCGCGCCGGAGCGGCCGTTGTTCGCGTTCCAGAGCAATTTCTGGGTCAACCTGCATCACTTCGCGAGGGCCGTCGGGCGAGGGATGCCCGCGCCGGCGGAGCTCAGCGCGGCGGAGCGCCGCACGTGGGATGAGGGCGTCGCCTTCTACCGCGACCGCTACTCCAACCGCGATCTCCTCTTCGATGACGGGATGGTCGCGATCAACAACGCCCTGCGAGTCGTCGCGGGCACCGCGTCGCTGGGCGCGGCGCCTCTCGATCCCGAGCTCAAGGCGACGCTCGAGCGCCTGGCGCCGATCTACCGCGCGCACTGGTGGCCCGCTCACGATGCGGCCAACCGCGCCTGGATCGCCGCGGTCGAGCCGCTCCTCCGCCGGCACGGCGCGGCGCTCAGCCGCAGGATCGCCGCCTCCTACGGCCAGACCTGGCCGAGCGAGCCGATCCCGGTCGATCTGTCGGTCACGGCCGGGCCCAACGGCGCCTATACGAGCTCGCCGCCCACGCATACGACCATCGCGCCCGGTCCCGGCTATGGCGGGCTCGCGTCGCTGGAGATGCTGTTTCACGAGGCGTCGCACGCCTGGGGCAAGGCGTTGTACGACGAGATCCGCGAGTCGGCGGCGGCGCGCCACAAGACCGTCCCGCCGCAGCTTTGGCACGCCGTGCTCTTCTACAACGCCGGCGAGCTCACGCGCCGCACGCTGGCGGAGGATGGCGTGAGCGGTTACGTGGAGTACGCGGTGCAGCAGAAGGTTTATCAGGACCTCTGCGGCGGCGGCTGCCGCGAGCTCGTGGCGGAAGCCTGGGCCCCTCACCTCGACGGCAAGGCCTCGATCGAGGAGGCGCTCGACGCGCTGGTGGCGGTGTGGCCGACGCAATGACCGGCCGCCGCCGTTGACAACCCCGCGCCGCTGATCTACGCTGCTCCCTGCATTACGAGCGGCCCGGCTCCGGCCGGGCTCGGCAACCTGGGACGGACACCCAAGGTGCCCACTCGCAAAGCGAGGATGCGGTCGCCTCCAGGCGACAATTAAGTGTCCGGAGCGGAAAGCCCGTCTCGTGATGCCTACGAGCCGGGCTTTTTCGTTTGCCCGCGAGAAGGAGCCGAGCGTGGCTGATCCGATCTTCGACGTTCCCTTTCCCCCGCGTCCCGCCGACGTGGAGGAGCGCACCGCCCGTCTGCGGGCCGCCCTGGAGGAGCGCATCCTGGTGCTCGACGGCGCCACCGGCACCGCCATGCAGGCGGCCCAGTTGACGGCGGAGGACTTCGGCGGCCCCGAGCTGGAGGGGTGCAACGAGAACCTCTGCGCCGTCCGACCCGACGTGGTGGACGGCGTTCACGACGGCTACCTCTCGGCGGGCTGCGACGTCGTGGAGACCAACACGTTCGGCGGCACGCCGCTGGTGCTCGGCGAGTACGGCCTTGCGGATCAGGCCTACGAGCTGAACCGCCTGGCTGCCGTCATCGCCCGCGGCGCTTGCGCCCGGCACGACTCGCCGGAGAAGCCGCGCTTCGTCTGCGGCTCCATGGGGCCCACCACCAAGGCGATCTCGGTGACCGGCGGCATCACCTTCGAGGAGCTCTCCGAGCACTTCCGCGTCCAGGCCCTCGGCCTCATGGCCGGCGGCGCCGACTACCTGCTGGTGGAGACCTCGCAGGACACGCGCAACGTCAAGGCCGCGCTGCTCGGCATCGAACGAGGCTTCGCCCAGGCCGGCTGGAAGATCCCGGTCGCGGTCTCGGCCACCATCGAGACCACCGGCACCATGCTCGGCGGCCAGGACGCCGAAGCCTTCGCCGTGTCGATGCTGCACGCCGACCTGCTCTACGTGGGCCTCAACTGCGCCACCGGTCCGGAGCTGATGACGGATCACGTGCGCACGCTCTCCGAGATCTGCCGCACGCGGGTGGCCTGCGTGCCGAACGCCGGCCTGCCGAACGAGGAGGGGAAGTACACCGAGGGGCCGGAGGACTTCGCGCGCGTCTTCACGCGCTTCCTCGACGCCGGCTGGCTCAATCTGGTGGGCGGCTGCTGCGGCACCACGGACGCGCACGTCCGGGCCCTCGCGCGGCTCGTCCAGGGCCGCAGGCCGCGAACGGTGCCGCATCACCGGCGCTCCCTCGTCTCCGGCCTGGAGGCGACCGAGCTCTCCGACTCGAACCGCCCGGTGCTGGTGGGCGAGCGCACCAACGTGCTCGGCAGCCGCAAGTTCAAGGGGCTCATCCAGGCGGGCGCGCACGAGGCCGCCGCCGAGGTGGGGCGGGCGCAGGTGAAGGCCGGCGGCCAGATCCTCGACGTCTGCCTGCAGGACCCGGACCGCAACGAGACCGCGGACATGGAGGGCTTCCTCGACCGCCTCGTCCGCCTCGTCAAGGTGCCGCTGATGATCGACTCCACGGACGCCGCCGTCATGGAGCGGGCGCTCACCTACTGCCAGGGCAAGTCCGTCCTCAACTCGATCAACCTGGAGGACGGCCGCTCGCGCTTCGAGAAGGTGGTGCCGCTGGCGAAGCGGTTCGGTGCCGCCCTGGTGGTGGGCCTGATCGACGAGAAGGGGATGGCGGTGGACGTCGAGCGCAAGGTGGAGGTGGCGCGGCGGAGCTATCACATCCTGGTGGAGGAGATGGGCGTCGCGCCCGAGGACATCTGGTGGGACGCGCTCGTCTTCCCCTGCGGCACCGGCGACGCCGCCTACCTGGGCTCGGCGGCGCAGACGATCGAGGGCGTGCGGGCGGTCAAGGAGCTGTTCCCGGACACCAAGACGATCCTCGGCGTCTCCAACGTCAGCTTCGGCCTGCCGAACGCCGGCCGCGAGGTGCTCAACTCGGTCTTCCTCTACCACTGCACCAAGGCGGGGCTCGACGCGGCCATCGTCAACACCGAGAAGCTGGCGCGCTATGCCGACATCCCGCAAGAGGAGCGCGACCTCGCCGAGGCGCTGATCTTCCTGCCGCTGGGAGACGTGGAGAGTGGCAACAGCGCGGTCGAGGCGTTCACCGCGCACTTCCGCGGCCGGACATCCGTCGCCGCGAAACCTCGGGCCGACCTGCCGCTCGACGAGCGCCTGGCCCGCGCCGTCGTCGAAGGGAGCAAGACCGGCCTGGAGGACGACCTCGCGCAGGCCCTCGCCGACCCGCGCTGGCCAGCGCCGCTCGACGTCATCAACGGTCCGCTGATGGCCGGCATGAGCGAGGTCGGCCGCCTGTTCAACGACAACCAGCTCATCGTCGCCGAGGTGCTGCAGAGCGCCGAGGTGATGAAGGCGGCGGTCTCCTATCTCGAGCCGCACATGGAGAAGGCCGGCGGCTCCTCGCGCGGCAAGGTGCTCCTCGCCACGGTGAAGGGGGACGTGCACGACATCGGCAAGAACCTGGTGGACATCATCCTCTCGAACAACGGCTTCACGGTGGTGAACCTGGGCATCAAGGTGCCCTCCGAGCGGCTGATCCAGGCCGTGCGCGAGCATCAGCCGGACGTCATCGGCCTCTCGGGCCTGCTGGTCAAAAGCGCGCAGCAGATGGTGCTCACCGCCGGCGACCTCGCGGCGGTGGGCATCGACACGCCGCTGCTGGTGGGCGGCGCGGCGCTCACCCGGCGCTTCACCCATCGCAAGATCGCCCAGGCCTACACCGGCCTCTGCACTTACGCCAAGGACGCCATGCACGGCCTGAAGCTGGTGGAGCGCGTGCTCGATCCGGCCAATCGGTCCGATCTGGAACGAGAGGTGGCCGAGCTGATCTCGTCCGATACGGCCGATGTTCCGGAAGCCGCCGAAGCCGCCGGCGACGCACGGGCCGCGGTGTCCGAAGTCCGCCAGGACGTCCCCGTCCCCGCGCCGCCGGACCTCGACCGCCACGTCGCCGAGCTGGACCTCGACCGCGTCTGGGAGTACCTCAATCCGCAGATGGTCTACGGCAAGCACCTGGGCCTCAAAGGATCGGTGAAGCGATTGAAGGCGGAGGGCGACTCCAAGCTCGCCAAGCTGGAGGCGGTGGTGGACGAGCTGAAGGATCTCGCGCGCCGCGGCGGGATGAGGGCGCGGGCCGTCTGGCGGTTCTTCCCCGCCGCGGCGGACGGCAACCGGGTGACCCTGCGCGATCCGGAGACGGGCGAGACGGTGGCCGCCTGGGATTTCCCCCGCCAGGCGAAGGACGGCGGGCTCTGCCTCGCGGACTATGTTTTACCGGGCGATCACATCGCGCTGTTCGTCACCACGGCCGGCGACGGCGTGCGCGAGCGGGTGGAGGAGTGGAAGCACCAGGGCGAGTACCTGAAGAGCCACGCCTTCGCCGCCCTCGCCCTGGAGACCGCCGAGGCCGCCGCCGAGTATCTCCACGCCTGCCTGCGCAAGCGCTGGGGCTTCGCCGACGCGGAAGACCTGGCGATGGAGGACAAGCTTTCCGCGCGCTACCGCGGCAAGCGCTACAGCTTCGGCTACCCCGCCTGCCCGGACCTCGCCTTCCAGCGCGAGCTCTTCCACGCTTTAAAGCCGGAGGAGATCGGCGTCCACCTCACCGAGGGGGACATGATGGAACCCGAGGCGAGCGTCTCGGCGCTGGTGTTCCACCATCCGGATGCTCGGTATTTCGGGGTGTAATCTCTTGTCGTGTCCACCTCTCGAGGAATTCGTCATTACGGACCATGCCCGGTTCGAGATGGAGCGGCGGGGGATCTCTGAAGACGAGGTATCATGGGTGCTCAGGGCTCCGGACCAGACGGAGGAGCCGAGACCTGCTCGGTGCATTTACCAGAAAAGGACCACGGGACCGAAGGAGGATAAAGCGTACCTCTTACGAGTCATCGTCGACGTAGACCGAAAACCACCCGAGGTGGTGTCGGCCTACCGCACGAGCAGGATTGGCAAATACTGGAGGCTCCATGCGAGTGATCTATGACGCTGGAACGGACACGCTGAGCATCATCCTGAGCGATCAGCCCGTCGCGGAGAGCGATGAGGAGAAGCCCGGGGTAATTCTCGACTTCGACGCCGGCGGCAACGTCGTTGCGATGGAGATCCTGGATGCCTCAAGCCGCGTCGATCAGCCGACCCAGATGGTGTACGAGCTGATGCCAACTGGAACTTCGTAGGAGGCTGCCCCAAAGGAAGTGGACGTGCACCTCGTCGGCGACGCCGTCCAGCTCAGACGGTAGGTCTTCGACCGCGGCACGCCGCCCTGCTCCTGCGGGTCTTCTTCGCGTCCGTCCCCGCAAGGATCCCGTCTGCCCACGCGCGCTCACGCTTCTTCAGCGGTCCGCCCGTCTGCTCCAACGCTCCCGAAAGGATGGCCCCCCAGCCCGCCACGTCGTGCAGCGCCGTGGTCACCGCGTGCTGCACGAAGCCGGAGATGCTGGCGGCCTTGCCTGCCGCAACCAGGCCGCGGATCTTCTTCAGGTCCTCTTCATCCAGCGTGATTGTCGCCTTCACGGTTGCCATACCAAGTACCCATACCACGATCTCAGGGAGTACCTCAATCCGCAGGTGGTGTACGGCAAGCATCGGGCCGGACGCGCGGTATTTCGGGGTATAGAGCCCCCTCACTCCCCCTTTCCCCACGACGGACTTCCGGGGGTAAACGCGCGGATTCGGACGAGGAGAGACCGGCCGGCCTGGAAGCTCAATGCCGGCAAAACGCACGCTCCGCCGCCGGCGGTGCGCGTTGCACCTGCTCCGGCATGTGTTCCATCGCCTCCGGCGTGTGTTCCACCGCCGCCGGTGCGCATTCCACCGGCTCCGGCGGACGGTCTACCGCTAGCGCACGCTCACGATCCAGGCGGAAATCGCAGAGGCCAAGCGCTCCCAATCGTGCCATACGACTGAATCGAGGCACCACATGGCAGGGAAGGAAAGTAGGCGCAGAACAAGAGCCATGCAGCGGATGGCTGACGCCGCCGCTGAAGGCCAGCTACGTTCGGCATAGTGACACCACCATGATTCCAGTCGGGCGTGTTTGTGAAATCGTGCGATATCCCGTCAAGCCCATGGCTGGGACCGCGACGGAGTCGGCATTTCTTGGCTGGCACGGGCTCGACGGTGATCGGCGATTCGCCTTACGGCGTACGGGAGTCGACAGCGGCTTCCCGTGGCTCTCGGCGAGCCGCCTCCCGGAGCTCCTCCTCTACCATCCCGCCGGGGCTCGACGAGAGCACCGGCG
>DATBGJ010000269.1:0-3322 GCA_036558045.1 Thermoanaerobaculia bacterium | reverse complement strand
CCCAGGCGAGAAAGGTGAGAAGAGCGACAGGCCGAACCGCTGAATACCTCTGTGTAAACATCGAATGTCTCCCTATCGTCCAAGGCTAGCAAAAATGGCCGGGGCGGAAAAGCGCGGCCCGGTCGATGCAGTCGCTACAATCCGCGTTATGGCCGCTGCTCCCGGCTCTTCGCCGATCGATCGCCTTCAAGCGGATGACGTCCGCGCCTACTATCACCGCGTCCTGCCCTTCTTCGAACAGGAGCTGGCCGGCCGCGGCGATGCGGAGCTCTGGGCTTGGGCGGCCGCGACGCCTGCGGATTGCCGCGTCCTGGAGCTGGGAGCGGGGACCGGACGCGCCACGGTCTTCCTCGCCCGCAACGCCGGCTCGGTGGTGGCGCTCGATCTCGCTGCGGAGCTGATCGCGGTGGCGCGACGGCGGCTCGCCGGCCGGCCGAACGTCGCTCTCCTGGTCGCCGACATGCGCGAGGCCGCGTTTCGCGCCAGGTTCGATCTCGTGGTGGCGGTGGACGATCCCTTCGTCCATCTGACCCGGGATGAAGACCGCGACCGCGCGTTTGCCGTCGCCGCCCGGCACCTCGCGCCGGGTGGACGCTTCCTGCTCGACGCAGCGTGGCTCTCGCCGGAGCAGCGCCGGGCGGCGGCTCGTCCTGAGGGCCTGCTCCTGGAGCGCTCCGGCCGCGGCGGCCTCGAG
The DNA here is from genome assembly GCA_036558045.1 of Thermoanaerobaculia bacterium. Taxonomy (GTDB): domain Bacteria; phylum Acidobacteriota; class Thermoanaerobaculia; order Multivoradales; family UBA5704; genus DATARR01. The sequence continues at coordinate 2,628 of DATBGJ010000269.1, read as the reverse complement.
GTCCGCGAGACCTGGCGCTGCGATGCCGAGACGCGCGTCTGCTCCGCCTGCTTCGAATACCGCCTGGCGAGCAAGCGCGTGGAGCGCGTCTCGTTCCCGGCCCGCCTCTGGTCCACGGATGAGCTGGAGGAGCGCGCCCGCGCCGCCGGGCTGCGGGTCGCCCACCTCTGGGGTGATTACGATCGCAGGCCCTGGAATCGGGAGACCTCGCCGCGGCTTCTCGCGGAGCTGCGGCCTCCCGGCTGACCGGACCCGTCGAAGTCGCTGCGAAGTCGAGTCTCCGATCCCGCCGTTGCTTCATTTTCAGCGTCGTGAGGGCCGCCGGCGCGACGACGCCGAAACGAAGGCACCGGGCGGTATCGGACACTTTTCCGGCGACTTTGGCGGATACCCTGCCCCGCAGGCTCGAAATATTGACAGGCTGCTATGATGGCGCCAAGTCGTGCTCTCTACCCATCGTTCGCGCTCGGCGGCCCTTCTCGGCCTCCTCTCCCTCCTGCTCCTGGGACAGGCACCGGCGCCTTCCGCCGGAGCGCCCCCGGCCTCCCTCCTGCCGCTGCCGATGGTGGCGAAGGATCTCGCCGGGCTCGGCTTCGCGGTGACCGTCGGAGCCGCGCCGGGATTCGTGGACGAGTCGTCCTGCGTCCTCTGTCATCCGAGGATCGCGGAGACCTACCGCGAGAAGGGAATGGCTCGCGCCTTCCGGCGCCCGCGGCCGGAGAGCGACATCGAGAACTTCGCGGCGCCGCCGTTCGTGCACGCGGCTTCGGGTGAGAGCTTCCAGATCTCCCGCCGCGGCGACCGGCTCGTCTTCCAGCGCTGGCAGACCGGCCCTGACGGCCAGCCCATCAACGTCTTCGAGACGCCGGTGGACTGGATCCTCGGCTCGGGCGATCACGCGCGCACGTATCTCTATCGCACGCCCGAGGGTGAGCTTTACCAGTTGCCGCTCGCCTGGTACAGCCAAGAGCGGAGCTGGGCCATGGCGCCGGGTTTCGACCGCAAGGATCACGACGGAGTGCTGCGGCGGGTGCGGCGCGAGTGCATCTTCTGCCACACTTCGTATCCCGACGTGCCGGCGGGAGCCGACGCCTACGGCGCTCCTCAGGTGTTCCCGGCGCAGCTTCCCGAGGGAGTCGGCTGCCAGCGCTGCCACGGGCCGGCGGCGGAGCACGTCTGGCTGGCGCTCGGCGGCATCGGCTCCAACGCGGAGATCCGCGCCAGCGTCTTCAATCCGGGCCGGCTGCCGGCGCCGCGGCGCGACGAGGTCTGCATGGGCTGCCATCTGCAGCCGTCGGTGGCGCTCCCCGGGCTGCGGCGCTTCGGCCGCGGCGACTTCTCCTTCCGCCCCGGCGAGCCGCTGACGGATTACTTCGTCCAGGTGGACGTCGAGGAAGAGGGCCGCACCGCCGCGGACCGCTTCGAGATCAATCATCATCCCTACCGCCTGCGGCAGAGCCGTTGCTGGATCGAGAGCCGGGGAGCCCTCTCCTGTCTCACCTGTCACGATCCGCACCGCCGCGTGCCGGCTTCCGCGAAGGCCGCGCATTATCGCGCCGCGTGCCTTACATGCCATCAGGTGAAGGATCTGCCGGCAGGTGTTCATACCGAAACTGCGGATTGCGTCTCCTGCCACATGTCCAAGCGGCGGACGCAGGACGTGGTCCACGTGGTGATGACCGATCATCTCATCCGGCGGCAGCCGGGTGGTCCCGAGCTGCTCGCGCCGCTCGCCGAGACCGAGCCGGTGCTGACCGGCATCCGCCTGCTCGACACCTCGGCGCCGCAGGGCCCTCTCGGCGAGGTTTACCGCGCCGCTGCCGTCGCGCGGATGACGACCGCCACGGCGGCTGTGGATCACCTGGAGAAGATGTTGGCCGTGGCGCAGCCGCCCGAGCCCGAGCCGTGGCTCGACCTGGCGCAAGGGCAGCTCAAGCTCAGGCGCTTCGCCGAGGCGGATCGCACGGCATCCGCCTTGCTCGAGCGATTCCCGGCGCAGTCCCAGGCGCGCGATTGGCTGGCCCTGGCACGCGCCGGCCAGGGCAAGACGGATGAAGCAATCGAAATCCTCGCGCGAATCTCTGGGGCCGGCACCGACCGGATCGACGCCGAGTACAACCTCGGCCGGCTGCTCGCCTTCCGCGGTCGTCTCCAGGAAGCCGAGGAGCACCTCGCGCGAGCCGTCGCCGCTCGGCCCAACCTTGTAGCCGCCTGGTACAACCTCGGCGAGGTCCGCGCCACCCTCGGCTGGACCGACAACGCCCTCGGCTGCTGGCGGCACGCCCTGGAGATCGATCCCACCCACACCGCCTCGTACCTCGCGCTCGCCAGGGCCCTCCTCGCGCGAGGCGACCGCGAAGGCGCGCTGCGCTGGCTGCGCCACGGCGCCAAAACTGCCGCGCGGAAGGAGGAGGTTGCCGCCATGCTGCGCGAGCAGGAAAGCGGAGCCCCGAGCCCCTGAGAAAAATGGGCTCAGAGACCGCGAACGTTGGGGCCGGCCTGTTCGTGGATTCGAGGACGATCAGCAGGAGCAGGTACAAACGCACTCACCGGCTCGGCAGCCGATGGTGCCTTTGCAGCCTGGACCTTGTTGCCTGCAGAAGTCCCGGCACGCGTCGGCCGCGCCTG
>DATBGJ010000268.1:0-5010 GCA_036558045.1 Thermoanaerobaculia bacterium | reverse complement strand
GAGCGCCCAACCCTCGACGAAGGCCGTGTAGCCGCCCTGCTGGCGGAACTTCGGCAGGCCCGTCATCTCCTGCGCGATCGAGAGCTGCATGTGATGGCCGGGGACTCCCTCGTGGTACGCGGTGGACTCCATCGAGATGGTCTTGCGCGAGGTGGCGTCGCCGGTGTTGACCTGCACGCGGCCGGGGCGTGAGCCGTCCGGAGCGCCGGGAATGTACTGCGCGCCCGAGGCCTCCTTCTCGCGGAACTCCTCGACGGGCTTGACCTCCACCTTGGCCTTCGGCAGGCGGCCGAACAGCTCGGGCAGCTTGCCCCACATCTGGTCGATGTATTTGGTGTAGAGATCGAGGATCTGCTGGCGCGACTGGGCCTTCAGCTTGGGGTCGGCCTCGATGGCGGCGTTGAAGCTCTTGACGTCCTTGTAGCCGAGCTTCTTGGCGATCTGCAGCATCTCCCCTTCGATCCTCGCCACCTCGCGCAGGCCGATCTGGTGGATCTCCTCCGGGCTGAGGTTCGAGGTCGTCGACTGCTTGACGGCCCAGGCGTAGCGCGCGCCGCCGTCGGGCAATGACCACATGCCGGGCTCGGTGCGTCCCTTCGGCGCGTACTCCTCCTTCACGAACTTGCCGAACTTGACGTAGGCCGGCAGCACCGAGTCGCGGATGGCGGCGAGCATGTCCTCGCGGATGCGCTTCTGCTCGGCTTCGGAGATCTCCTTGGGGAATTTCTCCAGCGGCAGGGCGAAGGGGGACTTCTCGGGCGGCGTCGAGGCGATGCCTTCCACCTGCGCCGCCACCTTCTCGAGCAGGAACTTCGGCGGCATCAGGCCGGCCGCCATCCCCTCGCGCATGTGAACGATCGTGTCGTCGAAGACCTTGGGAAGCTTCTTGTAGCGGGTGGTGAGGTCGTCGTAGTCCTTGACCGTGGTGAAGGTGAGGATGGACGGGAACTGGGCCGCTCCGAGGTGGATGCCGCCCATCTGGTTGACCGGCATCAGCCAGCCCTTGAACTTCGCTCCTTCGAGATCCTCCTCGAGGCCGCGCACCATCAGCTCTTTGTTGAGCGCCTCCTGCTCCGGGAAGCCGGTGGTGTCGATGGCCTCGAAGCGCCGCAGGAAGTCGCGCGACTTGGCGAGGTCGGCATCGATGGCGGCCTGGGAGAAGTCGGAGACCTGGTCGTTCCAACGCTTGTCTCCGAGGATGGAGGCGAACTCCGGCGAGTGCGAAAGCTGGTACTCCCACTGCTCGGCGAGCAGGGCGTTCAAGGCATCGCGCCGCGCCTGCAGGTCGTCCTTGGGCGCGTCGGCGGCCCAGGCGGCGGAAGAAGCCAGGAGCAGCGTGAGCAGCAACGGCTTTACATGCATAGAGGGTTCTCCTTTCATGGCGTCCTCTATACGCAGGAACGGGGTTCGGGGTTACAGGGCGAGGCTGTTCGCGTACCATTCACGGACCATGAGGCTGACGATCTCCTCGCCGGCGGGCGGCAAGCGCGGTCTGGGCGGCAAGATCGTCGGCAGCCTCTTCTTCCTGGCGTTTCTCGCCATGGGACTGTGGTTCGCGGGCCTCGTCGTCTACAGCTTCTACCGCGGGGTGCGGACGTACGCCTGGGACCCGGCCGAGTGCCTGATCCTGGAGAGCGGCGTCGACGAGCATCCGGAGGCCGCCGAGGCGAGCGAGGCCTACCAATTCCGGGTCCGCTACGCCTATTCAGCCCAGGGGGCGCGCTACACCTCCGACCGCTACCGGCCGGGGTATTCCGGCTCGTCGGACATCGGCGAGGCCCGCCAGCTCGCCGACCGGTATCGGCTCGGCTCCCGCGTCGCCTGCTATGTCGATCCCGCCAAGCCGGACTCCGCGGTCCTGCGGCGGCCGTCCCTGTGGTTCGGCTTCATCATCCTGCTGCCGTTGCTGTTCGTGGCGGTGGGAGGCGGCGGACTGTATGCCCTCTGGAAACCGGATGGCGACGGCACGCCCGCCCTCCCTCGCCTGCAGCAGAAGATCCAGAACGCCAATCCCAAGGGCTGCATGGTGGCGTTCTTCGGCGTCTTCCTGCTCGCCGGCGGCGTCTTCTCGCTGTTCTTCGTGCAGCCGGCGCTGAAGGTGCTGGCGGCGAAGTCCTGGGAGCCCACGCCGTGCGTCATCGTCAGCAGCCAGGTGCGCAGCCACGCCGGCGACGACAGCACGACCTACAGCGTGGACGTGCTCTACACCTACACGTACAACGGCTGGGAGTACAAATCCAACCGCTATCAGTTCCTCGGCGGCTCGAGCGGCGGCTATGCCGAGAAGGAGCGCATCGTGCGCCGCCTGCCGCCGCTGACGCGCACCACCTGCTACGTGAACCCCAAGGAGCCGGCGGAGGCGGTGCTCAACCGCGACTTCAGCTATGAATACGCCTTCGGCTTCGTGCCTCTCCTCTTCGTGGCCGTGGGCCTGGGCGGCATCGTCTTCACGCTCCGCAGTGTGTTTCAGGGGCGATCTTGACGCTGAAGATCGAGCAGGCGGAGACCACCGAGGACCTGCGGCACGCCCGCGCCTTGTTCGAAGAGTACGCGGCCTCGCTGGGATTCGACCTCGGCTTCCAGGGCTTCGCCGCGGAGCTGGCCGGGCTGCCCGGCGACTACGCGCCGCCGCGCGGCCGGCTGCTCCTCGCCTCTCACGACGGCCGGGTCGCCGGGTGCGTGGCGCTGCGCGATCTGGGCGAGGGGGTCTGCGAGATGAAGCGGCTGTACGTGCGGCCCGGTTTCCGCGATCTGCGCGTGGGGCGGACCTTGGTGGAGGCGATCCTGCGCGAGGCGCGGGAGATCGGCTATGCCCGCATGCGGCTGGACACCGTGCCCAGCATGGAGCGGGCGCGGGCGCTCTACCGCAGCCTCGGGTTCCGGGAGATCCCGCCCTATCGCTACAACCCCGTCCCGGGGACGGCGTTCATGGAGCTGCGCCTGGACGCCGAGGCTAGGCCGCCGGCGCCACCAGCGTCTCCAGATACGCCCGGTCCGCGGAGCTGATGCGGAGGAACTCGACGCCCACCTGGTGCTCGGTGTCGCTCTTGCGGATCTCGTAGACCACCCGGCTGTCCGTCTTCACCACCCGCCCCCGCAGCGCGATGGAGAGCTCCATCAGCGAGCCGAAGCCGAGGGACTCCTCGCTGACGAACATGCAGCCGCCCGGACCGATGACGCGGGTACGCGCGAACTCTTCGAACGCGGCCGGCCCGAGGAGACGCACCATGACCGCGTGGCGGGCCTGAACACGAGGGAAACGCCGGGAGCTCGATTGCCGCTGCATGATGCGGAACCTCCTCGACTGAGCTTGCATTTATTACTCTACGCGAATATGTGGCGGAGATCAATCCGGCTACAATCCCCTCCCCATGTCCGCCCCGCTCTCCACCCGCAAGAAGCTCGCCTTCTCGCTCGTCCTCCTGGGCTGCCTCTGGCTCGCCGTGGAGCTGGTCTGCGTCGGCGGGCTGTGGGCCCTCAAGCGCTACAAGAGCCTGGAGTACCAGCCCACGCTGCTCGAAGACCTGAGCCGTAAGCACAAGGGCATCCTCGCGGCGCAGATCGCCGATACGTCGTCATATCTCGTCTTCGATCCCGACCTCGGCTGGACCATCCGGCCCAACGGCAACAAGCCCCAGTACAAGGCCAACAGCAAGGGGCTGCGGGCCACCCGCGAATATGCCCTGTCGCCGCCTCCCGGGCGCGTGCGCGTGGCCGCCTTCGGCGACTCCTTCACCCACGCGAGCGGCGTGGCGACGGGCTACTCCTGGGAGGAGCGGCTGGAAAAGATGGACCCCGGCCTGGAGGTGATGAACTTCGGCATCCCGGGCTCCGACCCCGGCCAAGGGCTGCTGCGCTATCGCCGCGAGGGGATCCAGTACCGGCCAGCGATCGTATTGATCGGTTTCATGTCGGAGAACATCAGCCGCATGGTCAACACCTTCCGGCCGTTCTACTTCACGCGCAGCGGCATCCCTTTCAGCAAGCCGCGCTTCGCCATTTCGCATGGCCGGCTGGAGCTGATCGAAAATCCGATCAAGACCATCGATCAGTATCGCGACCTGCTGCGCCACCCCGCGCGCTGGCTGCCGCGCCTGGGCGAGCACGACTATTTCTACCAGCGCAACAACCGGCGCAGCCGCGGCGACTTCCTGCCTTCCGTGCGCTTCGCGCGCATCATCGCCGACCAGTACTTCAACCAGCCCATCTTCACGCCGGGCGGGCTCTACAACACCCGCTCCGAAGCCTACCAGGTCACCTTCCGCGTGCTCGACGAGTTCTACCGCGAGGCGCTCGCCAACGGCTCGCTCCCCATCCTCGTCCTGTATCCGCAGCGCAGCGACGTCCTCCTGCGCCACCGCAGGGAAAGCGTGTCGTATCAGCCTTTGCTCGACGAGCTACGGCGGCGCGGCTATCGGGTGATCGATCTTGCGGACGGATTCGAACGCTACGACCCGCAGGCCGCGATGGCGAGGAAGAACTTCATTCACTATCCGCGGGTGGGAAACCTGATGGCGGCGCGCTGGATCCACGAAGAGATGATGCGGCAGGGGCTGACGCGGCCGGAGGGCGCACGCACGGCTCTCGCCGCCACGCGCGCCCCGGAGATCTGAAACCTCGTTCAGCGCACCGTGCCGCGCCGGAAGAGGTTGACGATGGCGAGCAGGATGACCGCGCCCAGCAGCGACACCAGCAGGGCCGCCAGGCTGAAGCTGCCCGAGGTGATGGGCGGGACCCCGAACAGCGGCGAGAGCAGGAAGCCGGCGAGCAGAGCGCCGACGATGCCGACCACGATGTTGAGCAGGATGCCCTGCTGCGCGTTCGTGCGCATCACGATGCTGGCGATCCACCCGATGAGGCCACCGACGATCAGGATGAGAATAAGGTTCATGACGATCCTCCTTTGGCTTGTGAGTTAAGTTCCTTTCTCTCCCGCGCCTCAGAGATAGCAACTGTCGTGCCATGGAGATCTCCGCCGCCGCCTGGAGCGACATCCCGCGTCCTCGCCGA
>DATBGJ010000267.1:0-1508 GCA_036558045.1 Thermoanaerobaculia bacterium | reverse complement strand
CCGGCGCGAGGTCACGCTCCTAGCCACTCGGGTCCGCCGATCCTCCACTGTCAGGAGTCGTGGAGGAGCTGCCTCCAGACGGCTGGCCGGTGCAACCGCCATGCGGATCTATACTGCCTCCACACTTGTTCCAAGAGTCCGGCGAGAGGAACCGCAAGACCTCATCGACATAGCTCCAGAAGACTCGTGCGGCCTCTCTTGGGCCCATTTTGGAGGGTGTCCGCGGCTCTGTGGCGCTAACGGGCGCGGCGAGAGCTAGCGCAAGCAGTGCTGCGCCGATTCTCCGGCGGCTGGAGGAATGGATCATGACGATGGCTCCTTTCACGGGAGATGGCCTGACGGCCTCTATGGCCGGGGTGGCCGCCTCTCCAGAAGTAAGGTGCTGTGCAAGCGCGGCGAGGTGAAAAATTACCCGAATCTCTTCACGTAGTATGCGCCAGGAGAGAAAAAATCGTATGTGGGAACAAGCCGACCCCGCCGACAGCGCGATCGTCATCGTCGTCTTGCGGTCGCTTCGGGGATGGGATCAGGCCGATCTGGCACAGGCCGCGGGCCTATCCGCGAGCTCCATCTCCCGCTATGAGAACGGCGAGAGGGTTCCGCCCCGGAGATCGTTCGAGCGGATCGTCGCCGCAGTGGGCGTACCGCTTCCCATGGTGGACCGACTCTTCGCCTGGATTCGCTCGGCCCGTGCCGCGCTTGTCCGATCCCCGGAGGATTCGCAGGGAGTTTTCGACGCCCTCTGCGGCGAGTTTTCGGAGGGCATCTCTCACGCTTTACGCTCCGCGGCGCCCCTGCTCCTTGCCGGTCAGCCGGCCTTCGGCTCGATCTCGTGGGCGAGGCCGCTTCCGCCTTCTCCCGAAGACCGCAAGCGGGCCGCCGCGCTGTGGGAGGTCATGAGGCGCCGGGAACCCCCGGACCGGTGGATGCTGGTGGAGGATGCAGAGGAGTACAGGAGTTGGGGCCTGTGCGAGCTGCTCTGCCACGAGAGCGAGAAGGCGGCGGCCGACGACGCCGGCCGCGCTGTCGAGCTGGCGGAGCTGGCCTTGCTCATCGCCGACCTCGCGCCGGGCGAGGAGGCCTGGCGCTGGCGGCTTCAGGGCTACGCCTCGGCCCATCTCGGCAACGCCCTGCGCGTCCGCACCGACTGGCCGGGGGCCGAGAAAGCCTTCGGCCGCGCCTTCGAGCTTTGGCAAGCCGGGGCGCCCGGCGACCCGGGCCTCCTTTCCGAGGTGCAGGTGCTCAGCCTGCTGGCGTCCCTGCGCATCGACCAGGACCGGCTGCCGGAAGCCACCGATCTTCTGGAGCGTGCCCTGGCGGACAATCCGGGAGCCCTGCGGCCGATCCTTTTTATTCAGAAGGCGCGAGCGCAGGAGTGGAGCGGCGACTACGAGGGCGCGCTGGCGACCCTGCGGCAAGTGGGGCCTCTGTCTGCCGACCCGCAGGGCCAGCGGCTGGTATTGATTCTGAAAAACAATTCCGCCTGGAATCTCACTCATCTTGGGCGA
>DATBGJ010000266.1:0-5211 GCA_036558045.1 Thermoanaerobaculia bacterium | reverse complement strand
GACCTCGCCGATCAGGGGTACGGCTCGCTCTTCGAGCTGCTCGTAGCCTGCATCATCTCCATCCGCACGCGCGACGAGGCCACGGTGCCTATCGCCCGCAAACTGTTCGAGCTCGCCCGCACGCCGGAAGCGATGAGCCGGCTGACCGCCGGGAAGATCGACGCGGCGATCGGCGCCAGCACCTTCCACGAAGCCAAGGCGCGGCAGATCCTGGAGATCTCCCGCCGCATCGTGGCGGATCACGGCGGCGATCTCCCCTGCGACTTCGAGGTCCTGACCTCGTTCTCCGGTGTTGGTCCGAAGTGCGCCAACCTCGCGCTCGGCATCGCCTGCGGCCATTCGCGGATTGGCGTGGACATCCACGTCCACCGCGTCACCAACCGCTGGGGCTACGTGCGGGAAAGGACGCCGGAGAAGACCATGCTGGCGCTGGAGGCGAAGCTCCCCAAGCGTTACTGGGTGGAGATCAACCGCCTGCTCGTTCCCTTCGGCAAGCACATCTGCACCGGCGTGCGCCCCAAGTGCTCGACCTGCCCCGTGCTCGACATGTGCCGGCAGGTAGGGGTGGTGGTGGAGCACCGCTGAGTTAGAATCTGGATCTCCATGATCCCGCAAGATCCGCCGGTCCGCGGCCTGATGCAGGTCATCCACCTTCACTGGACCAAGGCGTCGCGTGGCGGCAAGGGAGCGAGTGTGCGGAGCGCTGTACCCTTGGCTTTCGAGATTCCCGATGATCGCCTCCTGGAAATTGACGGGCAACTGCGAGTCGAGGAGCAGCATTGGGGCGAGCGCAACGCCTTTGCCGAGCCTCTCCGCCACCGGCAGCGCCAGGTAGCCGTCGCGGATGGCTTCAAGCTCGGCTGTGTCACCGTCGGCGGCCACGCGCAAGGACTCTCCGTGCGGTATCGGTGGGACGCCACGCACGGCGGTGCTCCGGATCGCTCGTTCCTCGATCGCGACCTGATCGTGCCGCCGGGCCAGTGGCTGCGGATCTGCTCGAACGGACGGTTCTCCGATGCCGATACGGGCGAGTGGTATTACGAGCAGGTGACGGTGAACGTGGCCTGTTCCGCCGGTGGCGTGTCAGGACGGATCTTCGTGGACCAAGCGCCGGCGCATGACCTGCGGCTGCTGGCGGATCTTTGGTGAGAGGAACGTCTCTACGGGCATGTTTTCTCAGACGGAATCGGCGAGGGTGTCTGATAGACTCCCTTCCGTCCCGAGGTTCCGTCTTTCCGTGACCGAACGCCGATCCTGAGCCGCCCCGTACCGACGTGCTCCGCGAGATCCACGTCCGCAACCTGGCCGTCCTGGCCGAAGCGTCCGTCGAATTCGGAGCGGGCTTCAACGTCCTCTCCGGCGAGACCGGCGCCGGCAAGTCCATCATCGTGGATTCGCTGTCGCTGCTCGCCGGCGCGCGGGCGAGCGCCGAGATGGTGCGTACCGGGGCCGAGGCGCTGACGGTCTCCGGCGTCTTCGCGCCGGAGGGGGAGGGCTGGCGCGCGGCGCTGGAGGAGGCCGGGCTGGAGGCGGAAGGGGAGGAGGTCCTCGTCCGCCGCGAGATCGGCCGCAGCGGCCGCAACCGCGTCTTCGTCAACGACCAGCCGACGACCCTGCGGCTGCTCTCCGATCTCGCGCCCTATCTCCTGAGGATCCACGGCCAGCGCGAGGAGCTGGGCCTCGTCGAGCCGGATCTGCAACGGGCGATGCTCGACCGCAGCGGCGGACCCGAGGCCTCGCCGCTCCTCGCCAAGGTGGCGGCGGCGTTCGATGCCTGGTCGCGCCTCTCCGAGCGGCTGGAGCGCCTCTCCGGCGACGACCGGATGCGGCGCGAGCGGCTGGACCTGCTGCGCTTCCAGGCGGGCGAGATCGACGCCGCCCGGCTGCGCGCCGGCGAGGAGACGGAGCTGCGCGCCGAGCGCGGCGTGCTGCGCAACGCCGAGGCCATCACCCGCGCGCTCGGCACCGCCTTCGCCCTGCTCTTCGAGGAGGAGGGCTCCGCCGCCGAGCGGACGGCGAAGGCCCAGTCGCGCCTCGCCGAGGTGGAGGCCTGGGAACCGCAGGCCGCCGCCTGGAAGGCCGAGCTGGAGGAGGCGCGCATCCGCCTCGCCGAGACGGCGCGCTCGCTGCGGCAGCGCCTGGACGGCCTGGAGGCGGACCCCAAGCGGCTCGATTTCGTGGAGGAGCGGCTGGCGCTCCTCGAGCGGCTCTGCCGCAAGCACGGCGGCAGCTCGGAGGCGGTGCTCGCCCGGCGCGCCGAGATCGAGATCGAGCTGGCCGAGCTGGAGGGGGACGCCGAGAACCGCGAAGAGCTGGAGGCCAAGGCCGCCGCCGCGTTGGCCGACTACCGGCAGGCGGCGCTCGCCCTCTCGCAGGCCCGCGCCGCGTGGGGAGCCGCGCTGGTGGAGCGCATCGAGGGCGAGCTGAAGGACCTGGGCCTCGCGCGGGCGCGCCTCGCGGTGTCGCTGGAGCGCCGGCGGCGGGCGGGGAGCCCGCTCGTCCTCGGCGGCGAGGAGGTGGAGCTCGGCCGCGACGGCGTCGATCAGGTGGTCTTCCTCTTCGCGCCCAATCCGGGCGAGGAGCCGCGGCCGCTCGCCAGGATCGCCTCGGGAGGCGAGCTCTCCCGCATCCATCTCGCCCTGCAGCTCGCGACGCGAGGGGAGGCCGAGAAGGCCCATCCCACGCTGGTCTTCGACGAGGTGGATACGGGCGTCGGCGGCGCCGAGGCCGCGGCCCTGGGGGCCAAGCTCCAGCGCCTCGCCAAGGGTGGCCAGATCCTCGCCGTCACCCACCTGCCGCAGGTGGCCTCCCACGCCGATCACCACTTCCGGGTCAGCAAGCGGGTGGACGGCGGCCGCACCAGCGTGCGCGTCGAGGAGCTGGATGCCGGAACGCGGGTGGAAGAGGTGGCGCGCATGCTGGCCGGCAAGAAGGTCACGGACCTCTCGCTCTCGCACGCGCAGGAATTGATCGCGGGGGCGGCGCGGCGGCGGCGATGATCCCAACGCCCACCCCGGCCACGGCAGTTGCACACACCCGATGACCAGCCCGATGGCGAAGCGGTCGGCGAACGCTCCCAACAGCGCCGTCCGTTTGTCCGGGAAGGACATGGGAATCATCATTGCGACCGCGACAGCGCCGAACGCCACGCCGGCAATCACCCCGGGGCCGGCAGGTCCCTGGGGTCCTCCTTGCGGTTGACTCGGGCCTGAGAGTCGGTTATCAATGGAGTACCGCTCGCCGGAACTTCTATGTCCCTCCTCCCTTACTACACTGCCAGGCCAAGGCCGAAACTCTGGCTCGTCCTCGGGCTGCTCCTCCTGGCCCAGCTCGCCACTCTGGCCACCGGCCATGAGGATCACGGGCTGGAGCCTTCGCTTCGGCGGTCTGCCGACGCGCTCGTCTTCCCGCAGGCATGCCATCCGCGGGAGGATTCGCACCTCGAGGCGGCGGGACCGGGACACCCCGCCCATCCATGCACGCTCTGTCTGCACCTGACGCGCTCGGTCGGCGTGCAGCGGCCCTCGGCGCCGCGGCTCGCCCCGCCGGTTCGAAGTCAGGCTCCCGGCGCCTCCGCCGCGTCCCTGCTGAGCTGCGAGACGCTCTGCAGCTTCGGCTCGCGGGCACCTCCCTTCGCCTGAATCCCTGTCGAGAGTCCTGAAACCTGCCGCCGGGTCATGCCGGCCGCGGCGGCGCGATCTCGGACCTGAGTCGCAGGGCGTGCGCGCCCGGCGAAGGAGGCGTTCAGGGACATGGCACATTTACTTCTACTGGGAAACGGAAGAGTCCTGCTGGAGGCCGCGGCGCTGCTCCACGCGGCCGCTCACACCGTCACCTTGTCGCCGGACCTGGCGGCGCTGCGGTGCCAGGCAACCTCTCGCTGCGATCTGATGGTCGCCGGGATGGCCGAGGGCGCCGATCCCGCAGCTATCGCCGAGGCGGCGAAACAGCTCGCGATACCCTGGCTCGCCTGCAGCGCCACGGCGGACCCGGCCGCGGCCACCGCCGCCTACCAGGCGGGTGCCCTGGCCGTGCTGCCGTGCGGTGCCGCGCCCGAAGTCGTCGAGCGCACGGTGGCCCGGCTGCTCGCGACGCTCGCTCCCAAACCGGCCCCCGGCGGCAACGCGTCACGCAGCCGCTGGCAGCGGCACTACCGGACGGGCGAGCGGATCCTGCTCGACGCCGAAAGCATCCTGGAGGTGGAGGAGGGAGTCGTCGCGCTGACGATGATCCATGACGACGGAGCGGAAGTCCTCCTCGGGCTGTACGGTCCCGGCCAGGTGCTCGCCGGCCATCCGGAGGACACCTGCTGCATCCAGCTCCATGCGCACGCCGAGGCGAGAGCGCGCATCCAGCCGTGGCCGGAGAGCGCCGGGCTGCACACCCTCCCCGAACGGCTGCGCGACCGCCTGCGGTACATGGAGGCCTGGGCGGCCGTGCAGGCCCGCCCGCAAATCGAGCAGCGCCTGCTCGGCATCCTTTCCCTGCTGGCCGAGCAGTTCGGACACACGACGCCGCAGGGGGCCGTCATCGACGTACGGATCACCCACGCCCAGCTCGCCTCGGCCGTGGGAGCCACGCGAGCCACGATCACCCGGCGGGTGGGCCTGCTGCGCCGGCGGGGATTGCTGGCCGTCATCGGCCACGGCGGCGGCGAGCGCTACTGTCTGCCGCAATGGGAGGAACAACGACGGCATTCTTCGGCCACGGGATAAAAACCCTTCAGTATCCATGGACACCAAAGAACGGTATCAAAGTTGACATGGGTACGTGAAAAAACGGAAAAACGATGACGGACGTGGCGGGCGGCTCGCGCTTCAGCCTTTGCCGCACTCTGATCTATTGGAGCCCCACCGCCATCTTTCGAGCTACGTAAAAACCTTGCCGTTATGCGTCGTGTTTTCGTGCGCCCCTCTCCACTCAGCCGCTCACAGACGGCGAGCGCTCGCCGCCTCGCGACGATCGCCTCGGGGGTCCGGCTCTCATCGGGAGAGCCCGCGCCGCCTGGAGGCGCCACTTTCTTCATGGAGGAGCAAGGAATGAGACTCAGATTGACGTCCATGTTGGTGCTGTCTTGCTGCCTGCTGCTGGCCGTCGCGGCGAGCGCCGCGGACCTGGAGAAGGCGGGCAAGCCTGCGGAGAGGAGCCGCATCGTCTACTTCCCCACCAATGAAAACTGGCAGGGACCCGGATTCGCCAAGGCGAACATCT
>DATBGJ010000265.1:0-4220 GCA_036558045.1 Thermoanaerobaculia bacterium | reverse complement strand
AGGGCCCAGGCTCCAGGCGCCCCGCCGCTCCAGCACCTCCTCGGCGCGGCGGACCAGCTCGATCATCCGCTCGTACGATTCCCGGGCGGTGGCGCCGAAGGAGAAGATGCCGTGGTTGAGCAGCACCATGCCGACGGTCTGGGAGCCGGCCGCGGCGGGGAACCGCTCGGCGGCCAGGCGGGCGAGGTCGAACCCCGGCATCACGTAGGGGAGGACCACCACCGAATCCCCATAGGCCTCGCGGATCAGCGCCTCGCCATTCGGATTGTTGGTGAGGGCGACCACGGCGTCGGCGTGGGTGTGGTCCACGTACCTGAACGGCAGGATGGCGTGCAGGATGGCTTCCACCGAAGGGGTGGGGGCGGAGGCCAGGGTCATCGCCGTCCGCAGCTCGTTGACCATCTCGGGATCGGAGAGGCGCGGCAGCGTCGCCAGGCGCATGGCCGGCGCGAGGCGCACCGGCGCGAAGCCCGCCGCCTCGATGCTCTCGAGATCCCAGCCGCTCCCCTTGACGTAGAGGATCTCCTCCTCCTCGCCGAAGAGGTTGCGCTCGCGCACCTTCACCGAGGTGTTGCCGCCGCCGTGCAGCACCAGGCTCTTGTCGCGCCCGAGCAGGCGCGAGGTGTAGACCCGCAACCCGAGGTCGCCCGAGAAGGCCGCGGCCTCGGCGTCGTTCCAGAGGCTTGTAATCATGGAGGTAGCCTATCGCGGAGCACCACGGACGAGCACGGACACCAAGGACGAACACGGACAAAATCTCGGTTTCCGTCCGTGCCGGTCCGTGTCAGTCCTTGCCTACCCCGCCTGCAGCCGCCACCGCCGGCCCGCCACCGCCGCCGCCGCGAGCAGCGCCGTGACCGCAAGATACACCAGCGGCATGCCCTGCGCCATACTGGCCTTCGTCGATCCCAGGTAATCCATGGCGGGCACGTGATTCATCGGGCCGATGTACCAGACCACCAGGTAGAGGATCTCGAAGAGCTTGCCGGTGCCGCTCCAGACGCCCAGCGCCAGCGCGAAGGTGGGGATGAACAGCGCGCCGACCAGCCAGGCGCCGAGGGCGGCGAGATCGCCCTTGGCGAGGAAGTGGATCGCCGCTCCGCAGCCGGTGAGCATCGCCAGCACCACTCCCGCCGCCCAGGTGGCCGGAAGCTGGCGCAGCAGCGGCCGCGGCGCCGAGAAGAGCAGGCCGCCGGTGTCGAAGCGCGATTCCCGCGTGCCGAGCGGCGACCAGATGAGGATCGGCCAGATCCAGGCCAGCGGCAGGGCGATCTCCTTGACGGCGGGCAGCGGCGCCGCAAGGGTAGCAATGAACGTGCCGGCCGCTCCCGCCCACCACCACCAACGAGTCCCCTTGAGCGCCAGCTTGAGCTCGGCGATCAGCACCGCCGCGAACCGGAAGCGCGCCGCACCGGCCGCGCCGGCAGACAGCGGGGTGAGGCTGACGTGCGGCACGGCGGCCGGCGCGGGCTGCGCATTCTCGATCGCCGCGCCGTTCGCGTCCTTCGCCGCCTTGCGCTGCCCCGATCTCCCGCGCGACGGATCGAAACGGTCGAAGAACAGTGCGGCCAGGAAAGCCACCGCCAGCGCCACGAGAGTCCAGACGAAGCGGCCGGTCAGCGTGGCCGCCGTCCAGTCCATCCCCTCCCAGATGAACCTGCCGGTCTTCGTGCTGTGCTCGACGCCGCCCAGGATGAAGCCATTCGGCTCCTTGCCGTAGGTGTGGCGGAAGGCGGCGGTCATGCTGCGGAAGACGACCCCGAGCCCGAAGGCGTCCGGGAAACCCTCGCTCCGCGCGTCTTTGTTCGGAATGCCGATGACCATCAGCCCGGTCCAGGCGAAGAACCAGACGACGTTGCCGAAGCCGCGGCGCAGGAAGGGAATCGTCTCGAAGACCACCGCCGCCGCCCCGCCCAGGGCCATCATCGGCAGCGCCAGCAGGATGAACGGCAGCAGCAGCGTCCCCAACCGCAGGTGGGAGTCCTCCGCCGCCGTGAGCTGGATCACCACCGCGGCTGCCGCCAGCACGGCCACCATCGCGGCGAGCACCGCGAAGTTGCTCGCCGCCTTGCCGAGGGTATAGAGCGGCTTCGAGATCGGCGTCGTGGCGAGGATCTGCCCCACGCCGGTCTGGCGGTCGCGGTCCACCGAGCCCTTGACCACGTAGAAACCGGCGAGCGAGAGGAACGTGTTGATCACCATCGCCATGGTGGTGCCGATCCAGGCGGAGTTGAAGACGCCGCGCGCCTCGCCGATCCAGATGCCGAGCTTGCCGGTGCCCACCAGCCAGCCGAGCCACACCGTGGCCGCCAGGGTGACGAGGAAACTGTAGCGCCGCACCCGCTCCAGGAAGTCGGCGCGCAGCAGATGCCAGAGCACGCGGAGCGCGCTCATCACGCCACCTCGCGGATCGCCGGCGCGCCCGCCGGACCGCGGCTGCCTTCGAGCACCGCGAGATAGGCGTCCTCGAGCGTCGGCGCGAGCGGCGTGGCCATGGGCGACGGCGGCACGGCCGAGACCACCCGCGCGTGCACGCCGTCGCTGCGGCGCACCGTGTTGCCGATCTTCCAGCGCTCGCGCGCCGCCGGCAGCTCGGCGCTCGGCAGCACCCACTCCCACACCTTCCCCTCGACTTCCGCGAGCAGCGCCTCGGGCTCGGCGTGGGCGAGCAGGCGGCCGCGGTCCATGATCGCGATCTCGTTCGCCGCCGCTTCCACGTCCGACACGATATGAGTGGAGAGGATGACGATGCGCTCGCCTCCCAGCTCCGAGAGGAGGTTGCGGAACCTCACCCGCTCCTCGGGATCGAGGCCCACGGTCGGCTCGTCCACGATCAGCAGTTGCGGATCGTTGAGCAGCGCCTGGGCGATGCCGATGCGCTGCTTCATGCCGCCCGAATAGCCGCCGAGCGGGCGCTTGCGCGCGTCGGTCAGATTGACCAGAGCGAGCAGCTCGTCGATGCGCCGCCGCGCCGCCGCACGGTCCAGACCCTTGACCGCCGCCAGGTACTCCAGGAATTCGATCGCGGTGAGATTCGGATAGACGCCGAAGTCCTGCGGCAGGTAGCCGAGCACCGAGCGCAGCCCGTCCGGCGCCTTGGCGACGTCCTCGCCGTTCCAGCACGCGCGGCCCTCGGTCGGTTTGGTGATCGTCGCCAGGATGCGCATCAGCGTCGACTTCCCGGCGCCGTTCGGTCCCAGCAGGCCGAGCACGCCGGGGCCCAATTCCAGACTGAAGCCGCGCAGGCCCCAGAAATCGCCCTTGTAGCGCTTCCCCACGCCCTCGATCGTGAGCTTCATGGCAGATCTCCTCGTTCAGGGTCTGTACGCCGGAGGATAAAGGAAGTTACGCTCCTTTCCATGTTCAGAGTGGACCACCTCGATCACGTCGAGCTCTTCGTGCCGGACCGCCGCGAAGCCGCGCGGTGGTACGAGCGGACACTGGGACTCTCCGTCATTCCGGAGTACGAGCACTGGGCGGAGGATCCGCACGGCCCGTTGATGATCTCCAGCGACGGCGGGAGCACCAAGCTGGCCCTGTTCACCGGCGAGCCGCGCGGCCGCCGGCCCACCGCGGGATTCCACCTCGTGGCGTTCCGCGTCGACGGGCCAGGGTTTTTCAGCTTCCTCGAACACATCGAGACCGTTGCGGTCTTCGATGACCCGGGCGCAGAAGCGCGGAGCTTGCAGCCGCGCGATCACGGCCAAGCTTTCTCGGTCTACTTCTGCGATCCTTGGGGACACCGGCTGGAGGTGACGACGTACGACGCGGACTACGTGCGCGAGAGACTGTAGGGGCGGCCCTATGTGGCCGCCCTCGTCCGTGTTCGCGTCTGTGTCGTTTCCAGCACCTCGGACAGCGCCTCGCCGCCGCGCACGCCGAAATCGAGCGTGCGCGTAGGGAACGGAATCGTGATGCCGTTCTCGTCGAAGGCGCGCTTCAGCCGCTCGATGGCCTCGCTGCGCGCCGCGAGATAATCCGCCTGCTTGGAGGTGAAGTCGATCCAGAAGCGCACCACGAGATGGATCGAGCTGTCCGCGAATTCCTCGAAGAAGAGCTCAACGTCCGTCTCCGCCTTGCGCGCCGCGACCTGCTCGACGGCGCCGACCGCCACCCGCCGCACCTTTTCGAGATCGTCGCCGTAAGAGACGCCGACCTCCAGATCGATCCGCCGCACGCCGGTGGTGCTGTAGTTGGTGATCGGGTTTTCGAACACCTGC
>DATBGJ010000264.1:0-2617 GCA_036558045.1 Thermoanaerobaculia bacterium | reverse complement strand
GCCGACGTCGACGCCCTGGTGCGGCTCGGCTCCGCCATCGATCACCACGCGGAGGTCAACACCACCTCGGTCTACACCGCCGCCCAGATCTTTCCCATGCTCCCCGAGAAGCTGTCCACCGGCCTGACCTCGCTCAACGACGGCGAGGACCGGCTGGGCGTCGTCATCGAGATGTCCGTCTCCCCCGACGGCTCGCTCGCCGCCGCGGACCTCTACCGCGCTCGCGTGCACAACCGCGCCAAGCTCGCCTACGAGAGCGTGGCGGCGTGGCTCGACGGCAACGGCCCCATGCCGCCGCGCATGGCCGAGGTGCCGGGCGTCGACGAGCAGGTGCGGCTGCAGGACCAGGCCGCGTCGCGGCTGCGCCGCCTGCGACACGAGCAGGGAGCCCTGGAATTCGAGACCCGGGAGATGAAGCCGATCGTCGTGGACGGCATGGTGACCGAGCTGCGCGAGGTGCGGAAGAACCGCGCCCGCAACCTGATCGAAGACTTCATGATCGCCGCCAACGGCGCCACGGCACGTTACCTGGACGCGCACGGCCTGCCCTCGCTGCGCCGGGTGGTGCGCGTTCCCAAGCGCTGGCCCCGCATCGTCGAATTGGCGGCGGCGGCCGGCGACCATCTGCCCGCCGAGCCGGACCCCCGCGCTCTCAACGAGTTCCTGGAGCGCCGCCGCGCCGCCGATCCGGAGGACTTCCCCGAGCTGTCGCTCTCGGTGGTCAAGCTGCTGGGCTCGGGCGAGTACGTGGTGGATCCGCCCGGCGGCGATGCGCCCGGCCACTTCGGTCTCGCGGCGCGCGACTACACCCACGCCACGGCGCCCAACCGCCGCTATCCCGACCTCATCACCCATCGCCTGCTGAAAGCTGCCTTCGCTAGCCGGCCGGCTTCCTACTCGCTGGCCGAGCTGGAGGAGCTCGCCCGGCACTGCACCGTCCAGGAGGACGCCGCCGAGAAGGTGGAGCGCCAGGTCCGCAAGTCCGCGGCGGCCCTGCTGCTCGAGCGGCGGATCGGCGAGAGCTTCGACACCGTGGTCACCGGCGCGTCGGACAAAGGCACCTGGGTGCGCACCTGCCGCCATCCCGTGGTCGAGGGACGCCTCGAACGCGGCTTCGAGGGCCTCGACGTCGGCGACCGGGTGCGCGTGCGGCTGATCAGCACGGACGTCGAGCGCGGCTTCATCGATTTCGCCCGGGAGGGATAGCGTGCGCCGGCTCAACCTGACCACCGGCGGCGAGAGCCACGGCCCCGGGCTCACCGCCATCCTCACCGGCATGCCCGCCGGCCTGCGCGTGGACTTCGATCTCCTCGCCCGCGACCTCGCCCGCCGTCAGCACGGCTTCGGCCGCGGACGCCGGATGCAGATCGAGAAGGACACGGCCGAGATCCGCGGCGGCGTGCGCGGCGGCGAGACCCTGGGCTCCCCCATCGTGCTGTGGATCGCCAACCGCGACTACGACAACTGGGAAGGCGTCATGGGCCCCGAGCGAGTCGATCCCCGGCTCGCCGAGAATCGCCGGCTCAAGGCGCCGCGGCCGGGACACGCCGATCTCGCGGGCGGTATCAAGTATCAACGGCGGGACCTGCGCGACGTGCTCGAGCGCGCCTCCGCGCGCGAGACCACCGCCCGCGTCGCGGCCGGCGCCTTCGCCCGCATGCTGCTCGGCGAATTCGGCGTCGAGATCCGCAGCGGCGTGCGCTTCCTCGGTCCCGTCGGCGCGGATCGGCCCGCTCCCACCTGGGAGGACCTCCTCCAAGTGGACGAGACCTCGCCCCTGCGCGCCATCGACCGCTCGCTGGAGCCCGAGATGGTCCGCCTCGTCGAGCAGGCCAAGGAGGAGGGGGACACGCTCGGCGGCGCGGTGACGGTGATCGCGCACAACGTGCCGGCGGGGCTCGGTTCGCACGTGCAGTGGAACGAGAAGCTGGACGGCCGGCTCGCCCAGGCCATCCTCTCCGTGCCGGCGGTCAAGGCGGTGGAGATCGGCTCGGCCCTCGCAGCCTGCCGCGGCTTCGGCAGCGCCGCCCACGACGCCATCGAGCGCACGGCGGACAGCCGC
The DNA here is from genome assembly GCA_036558045.1 of Thermoanaerobaculia bacterium. Taxonomy (GTDB): domain Bacteria; phylum Acidobacteriota; class Thermoanaerobaculia; order Multivoradales; family UBA5704; genus DATARR01. Next base: position 555 of record DATBGJ010000264.1, on the reverse strand, counting down.
TGGAGGCGTCCCACCAACCGCGCCGGCGGCCTCGAAGGCGGCGTCACCAACGGCGAGGACCTCGTCCTCACCGCCTACAAAAAGCCCATCTCCACCCTGCGCAAGGGGATGCCGAGCGTCGATCTCGACACGCTGGAGCCCCACGCCTCGCAGTACGAGCGCAGCGACGTCACCGCCCTGCCCGCCGCCGGCGTCATCGCCGAAGCCATGGTGGCCCTCGTCCTCGCCGACGCCCTGCTGGAGAAGCTCGGCGGCGACTCGCTGGCCGAGCTCAAGGCGCATTGGCAGGCCACGCTGGCGCAGCAGCGGCGGTGGCCGTTAACCTGACGTCAAGAGTAATAGCCGTCGGCAACTCCGGCGCCGCCTCGAGGCCCCTCACCACCCCGGCCCTCCTCTCCCGCCTCACGCCCACCCTCCCGGGCGAGTGCGGCTCGTCTCCTCGTTCACGGCCGTCCCCGCGCAGGATTTGACTGAATAGGCTGCCGTCTCGTACCATGTCTATCCCCTCCGTTTTTGTCTTGGCCGACACGGCTCAGGATACCTGAGCCGAACGGA
>DATBGJ010000263.1:0-3465 GCA_036558045.1 Thermoanaerobaculia bacterium | reverse complement strand
TGCAGGATGCGGCGGCGGCTGTGCGCGGCCTCGCGGCCGAGCGCGAGCGAGCCGGTGTCGTCGAGGTCGAAATGCGCGCCGAGGGCGAGCAGGGCCTGGATGCGCTCCGGTCCTTCCTTGGTGAGGACGTCCACCACGTGCGCATCGTTGAGCCCCGCGCCCGCGGCCATCGTGTCGGCCGCATGGAGGGCGGGCGCGTCGTCCTTCCCCACCGCCGCGGCGATGCCGCCCTGCGCCCACGGGCTCGAGCCGCCGAAGCCCAGGCGGGCCTTGGTGAGCACGGTGACGCGCAAAGGCGAGCAGCCGAGCGCCGCCGTGAGGCCGGCCGCGCCCGTGCCTACCACCAGCACCTCGGAGCGCGAGACGCCGTCGATCCCTCGCAGAGCGTTCATTTGCCCTCCCTCCGGCCCACGACGAGCATGCGCTCCAGCGCCACGCGGGCACGGTCGATGACCTGCGGATCGATCTCGACCTGCTGCTCCATCGTCTGCAGCGAGCGCAGGATCTTGGGCAGCGTGATCCGCTTCATGTGCGGGCACAGGTTGCACGGACGGATGAACTCGACGTCCGGATACTCGACCGCCACGTTGTCGCTCATCGAGCACTCGGTGATCATCACCACCCGCCGCGGGCGCTCCTCGCCGACATGGCGGATCATGGCCGCCGTGGAGCCCACGAAGTCGGCCTCGGCCAGCACGTCCTGCGGGCACTCCGGGTGGGCGAGGATCTCGACGTCGCCGCCCTGGGCCTCGCGGTAGGCGCGCAGCTCCTTGCCGGTGAAGCGCTCGTGCACCTCGCAATGGCCCTTCCAGAGGATGAGCTGAACGTCCGTCTGCGAGGCCACGTACTTGCCCAGGAACTCGTCGGGCAGGAAGATCACCCGGTCGACGCCCAGCGACTCCACCACCGCCACGGCGTTCGCCGAGGTGCAGCAGATGTCCGACTCGGCCTTCACCGCCGCCGAGGTGTTGACGTAGGTGACCACCGGCACGCCGGGATAGCGCTGCCGCAGCAGGCGGATGTCCGCCGCCGTGATCGACGCCGCGAGCGAGCAGCCGGCCTGGAGGTCCGGAATCAGCACCGTCTTCTCGGGCGAGAGGATCTTCGCCGTCTCCGCCATGAAGTGCACGCCGGCCAGCACGATGACGTCCGCCTCGGTCTTCGCCCCCTGCTGCGCCAGGGCCAGCGAATCGCCGACGAAGTCCGCCACGCCGTGGAAGATCTCCGGCGTCTGGTAGTTGTGGGCCAGGACGACGGCGTTGCGCTGCCGCTTCAGCTCGTTGATGGCGGCGATGTACGGCGCATGCACCGGCCACTCGAGGTCCGGGATCACCGGGCGCACCTTGTCGCGGATGGCGGCGGTCGCGTGCACCACCTCCGGCGTGTAGTCCAGCATCTCGGGTCGTAGGACTTCCAGGCTCATCCCAGTCCTCCTATGCTCACTCTGAGCATATCGAAGCTACAAAGAGGGGCCGGCACTGCCGGCCCTCTTCTACACCCTAGAACCTTATACTAGGGTTGAGTATTTCGGGCTGTCAAGGAGCTTCCTCGCCCAGCGCTTCCGCACTGGGCTACCGAGACGTCGCTTCTCTGAAGCGAATCGCCCTCTGGGCGACGTTTCGATAGACCGGTGCGGAAGCGCCGGTCTCAGCGTCGCACCCCCGGCAGCCCCACCCCCGGCGCCGGGCGCTCGCGCAGCACCTCGCGGCGGAAGACGAACAGCTCCGCCGGCCTGCCTCCCGTCTGCGCATCCTGGCGGCCGGTGCCTTCGACGAGGCCGGCGTTCTCCACCAGCCTCCGGAAGTTCTGCTTGTGGAGCCGCACGCCGGCCAGGGCTTCCACCACGCGCTGGAGCTGCAACAGGGTGAAGGTGGGAGGGAGCAGCTCGAAGACCACCGGCCGGTACTTGATCTTGCCGCGCAGCCGGCCGAGGGCGGTGGCGAGGATGCGCCGGTGATCGCGGGCCATGGGGCGGCCGGGCAGCAGCTCCGGCTTCTCGGGAGGTGCGGGACGGCGCTCCTCCGCGGCGCCGCCGGTCTCGTCGCGGTCCCGCCAGGCCTCCGGCACGAGGTAGGCCTCGTACAGCAGCTCGTAGCGCTCGAGCACCCGCTCGCCGTCCCAGCCGACGCCGCCGAGCCCGAAGACGATGTCGGCGCGCTGCCGCCGTTCCTTGCGGAGGAGAGGGTCGGGAGCGCTCGCCACCCAGGCATCGAGCGCCGGCGCCACGAAACGGTCGATCGCCGCCGGCCGGCCCGCGCGCCAATCCTCCCAGGGGAAGAACTCGTACCAGTCGCGCCAGCGGGCGTCGCGATGCACCGAGACCTCCCGCACCAGCGCCAGATAGGCGACGGAGACCATGCGCGGCCCGCCGCGGATCTCGCGGGGGTCGCGCAGCCGGTCGCCGAAGGTGTAGAGCTGCTCGACGTAGCCGAGATCGAGGCCGGTCTGCTCGCTCACCCAGCGGCGCAGCGCGAGGTCGAGCGTGCGGTCCTTCTCCGGCTCCAGGGGACCGAAGGGAAGCGCGTCCTCGGCGGCGCCGGACTGCCGGGAGCGCCGCACGGTGAGGATGCGCGGCACTTCCTCGGTGACCGCCACGATCACCGCGTTGAGGCCGAGATCGACCCTCACGCCTAGGCCTCGCTTCCGGCCGCGACCGGCTCGGCCACCGCCACAAGCTCGCGTTCGAAGACCGCGGCGAAGTGGCGGGCGCAGACCGCGGCGATCTCGGGGAGCGCCGGCGCGCGGCCCGTGAGCCGCTCGATCGAGGTCAGGCGCACCTGCTGCAGCCCGCAGGGGATGATCCCCGCGAAGTAGGAGAGATCGGTCGCCACGTTGAGCGCGAAGCCGTGGGTGGTGATCCAGCGCGAGAGATGGACGCCGATGGAAGCGATCTTCTCCTCGCCCGCCCAGACGCCCACGAACGCCTGCCCCTCCCGCGGCTCGCCCGCCACGCCGTAGTCCGCCAGGGTGCGGATCAGCACCTCCTGCAGGTCGCGGACGTAGCGCCGGACATCGCGCCGGTCGGGGCTGAGGTTGACGACGGGATAGCCGACGAGCTGTCCCGGGCCGTGGTAGGTGACCTGGCCGCCGCGGTCGCACTCCGCCACCTCGACGCCGCGCGCCCGCAGCCACTCCGGGCTCGCCAGCACGTCCTCGCCGCCGGCGTTGCGGCCCAGGGTATAGACGTGCGGGTGCTCCAGCAGGAAGAACCGCTCCGGACCCTCGCCGGCCTTGAGCGCCGCCTGCGCCGCGAGCTGCAGCTCGACCGCCTCGGCGTAAGGAACACGGCCGAGGAATTCCCAGTGGAGGGGGCGGCGGGGGGACGGCATGACCATCCCGAGAATTGTAGACGAGGCTGGAGTCGCCGGGAGGAGATCCTATTTGCGGCTTTCTTGGTCTCTCTGATGCTCGGCGATCAAGTGGCGGAAGACGGGCACGAGCTCGGTAGGCACCTCCATCAACGTC
>DATBGJ010000262.1:0-6699 GCA_036558045.1 Thermoanaerobaculia bacterium | reverse complement strand
TCGGCGCCGAGCCGCCTGGAAAGGACATCATGCGAGTCAAACGGGTAGCGGGACGCAGGGAGGGGGAAGATCCCCTGCGGGACATCGATATCCTTCAGGACACCGTCAACAAGCTGCGCGGCTGCGGTCTGATCCCCAAGGGCGTATACCGGTTCCGGACGCACGAGGAGGCGGATGAATGGATGATGCGCCAGATCGCGGCGAATCACGCGCGCCACGCCTCGAAGACCTCGTAGAGCTCTGCAGGGCCCTCAACCGGGAGGGTGCCCGATACGTCCTGATCGGCGGATTCGCCGTGATCCTCCATGGATTCGTTCGCGCCACCAAAGACGTGGACTTCCTGGTTGACTCCTCGGAGGCGAACATCCAGGCCGTGAAGAGGGCAATGTCGACCTTGCCGGACAACGCCGCAGCGCTCCTCGCGGATGACGAGATCCAGCGCTATCAAGTTGTCCGGGTGGCGGATGAGATCGTCGTGGATCTTCTGGGCTCAGCCTGCCGCATCAACTACGAAGAGGCGGTAGCAGCCGGCTTGGACACGTTTACGATTCAAGGAGTCCCCATCCCCGTCGCCAATAAGGAGCTGCTGATCCGCATGAAAGACACGATACGGGAAAGCGACGCGGTGGATGTCCGATTCCTCCTCATGCGGATCGAGGAGGAACGCGGCCGGAAAAAAGGCGGTCGTTAGGGCTCTTCGACCGGGGTCTCCACCGATACCATTCTCCTCCCCGCCAACAGCCGCTTCACCGCCAGCCGCGCGTTGTCCAGCTCGGCGAGCGCCCACAGCTTCAAGCCCCTGGCAATCATGCGGAACGGCGCGAACTGGAGATCGAAGAGCGCCTTGACCCGCCGGCCGTCGTTGCGCCTCCCCGCTTCGCCGGCGGCCCGGCGGGCCAGCGCGATCGCCTTGAACCGGCGGTTGTAGACCCGCATCAGGTGGTAGCTGAAGAAGGCGGGCTTGGGGCCGAGGACCGGCATCCAGTGGAACCTGCCGAAGATGCGATAGGCCGGAATGACCACGAAGATGTAGTACTGCGCCGTCTCGATGAGGAACGAGGCCGAGAGCAGGTCGTGCTCCCCCATGTAGAAGTACTTGTCCTTGTAGACCGACTGGAAGAAGCGGTGGTACGAGCGGAGGAAGGTCTCGTTGTGCTCGGCGATGCGCGCGGCGACGTCCTCCCCCGCCGTCTGCGCCTTGACGATCTCCACCGTCGCCTCGACGGAGAAGGAGGCGTGGTCCAGCCCCGGCGAGTAGTAGGGATCGATGAACGCCGCCGCGTCCCCCATCAACGCCCAGCCGTCGCCCATGTACTGGTGGGTGAAATAGGCCAGGTTGGAGTAGGTCCGCAGGTCGTCCGCCTTCATCCGGGCGCCCGCCAGCAGCTCGGCCGCCGGGGGAATGGCGTGCAGGAACCGCAGGTACTCGCTCGCCAGGTTCTCGCCCCGGTCGAGATGGACCAGCCGCATGTCGAAGACGATGCCGACGCTGGTCTCGCCATTTCCCAGGGGGATGAACCAGACCCAGTAGCCGAAACCCAGGTAGTGGTTGGTGGCCAGCCGGCGAGAGGAGACGTTGCCACTGGCGAAGGAGAGAGGACCGCGGGCGGCCACGTCGTCGAGGTGGCGCACCCCCTCCCAGCGGCACCAGATCGCCGCCGTGGGATGCTCGCGGTTGCGCTCGATCAGCCCCAACCGCTTGCCGAGGTAGGTGGCGCGGCCGGTGGCGTCGAGCACCCAGCGGCAGCCTACGGTCTCCGTCTCGCCGTCCCGCTCGACGGTGACGCGGTGGTCAAACGTCCCCAGCTCGACTTCCCGCACCCGCGCCGGACGGACGAGCTCCGCGCCCTCCGCCACCGCCGTGGCCAGCAGGTGCTCGTCGAGAGTGTCGCGGCGGAGCTGAAAGGAGGGGACGGTGCTGCGCTGGAAGGCGCCGGCCTCGCTCGCCTCGGCGTGGCACCCCACCTTCTCGTTGTGGAACCAGTAGCGGAACCCCTCCTTGGGCAGGTGCTCGTTCTCCAGATGCTGCCACATCGCCAGCCGCCGGGTGAGGAACATCCCCGACATCTCGGTCGTCGCCTCCCCCACCTTGGCGTCGAAAGCCACGGCCCGCTCGACGATGAGGACGGAGAGGTCCGGCCGGTCCCGCCGCAGCAGGATGGCCGCCGAGGCGCCGCTGAAGGCGCCGCCGAGGATGATGACGTCGTAGTGCTTCATGGGGGTGGAGTTTAGCAGGCACGGTTGCGGGAATATCCAACGTAGGTCACAATACGGCCAGACATGCCACGCCCTCACCCTGTCTCACCCACCCTCCCTCTTTCCCGCATGAACTAGCCGATATCGGAGACAACTTGACTCGCAGAATGCTGATCAACGCGCAGCGTCCGGAAGAGTTGCGCGTCGCCATCGTCCACGGCAACGCCCTGGAGAACTACAAGGTCGACGTCGCGGAGGCCGGCCTCACCCGCGGCAACATCTACCGCGGCATCATCGCCAACATCCAACCCAGCCTCAACGCCGCTTTTATCGACTACGGCACCGAGCGGCACGGGTTCCTGGCGATCCAGGACGTGGTCCCCGACGCCTTCTATCGCCACCCGAAGAACCCGCACCCGCGCATCGAGGAGGTCCTGGAGAAAGGCAAGCCGATCGTCGTCCAGGTGACCAAGGACCCCATGGGCCAGAAGGGCGCGGCGCTCACCACCAGCCTCTCGCTGGCCGGCCGCTACCTCGTGCTGACGCCTTTCGACGACACCCGCGGCGTCTCGCGCAAGGTGGAGGACGAGGACACGCGCAAGAAGCTCAAGGGGCTCGCCAACAGCCTCGACCTGCCGCACGGCTGCGGCGTCATCCTGCGTACCAACGCCCTCGGCCAGACCAAGACCACGCTCAACCGCGACCTCGCGGCCCTGCTGCGGTTGTGGAAGCGGGTGCAGGCCGCGGCCATCCAGGGCAAGGGAACGCGGCTGCTCTACAGCGACCAGGACCTGATCCTCCAAGCGTTGCGGGACTACCTCGACCCCACCATCGCCGAGGTGCTGGCCGACGACGACGAGGCGTACCGCAAGGCGCAGGCCTACATCCACGCCTTCATGCCGCGCTCGAAGACCCGCCTGGTGCGCTACTCCGACCGCCTGCCCCTCTTCAGCCGCTACGATCTGGAGCCGCAGATCGACCGCATCTACGAGCGGCGCGTGGAGCTGCCGAGCGGCGGCTCGATCGTCATCGACGCCACCGAGGCGCTCACCGCGATCGACGTCAACTCAGGCCGCTCGACACGCGCCGCCACCCAGGAGGAGACGGCGCTCCACACCAACCTCGAAGCTGCTGCCGAGGTGGCGCGCCAGCTCCGCCTGCGCGACCTCGGCGGCATCGTGGTGGTGGACTTCATCGACATGCGCGCGTCGAAGAACCAGCGCCGGGTCGAGAAGGATCTCAAGGAGGCGCTCAAGAGCGACAAGGCGCGCACGACGGTGGGCCGCATCTCGGCCAACGGCCTGCTGGAGATCAACCGCCAGCGCATCCAGCAGGCGTTGCAGCTCCGCACCCACCGCACCTGTCCGACCTGCAACGGCACCGGCAGCCTGGCGAGCGAGGAGATGGTGAGCCTCTCCCTCCTCCGCCGCATCGAGGCCCGCGCCGCCACCGGCTCGATCCAGGGCGTGCGCATCAGTCTCCACCCGGAGCTGGCGGACGCGCTGCAGAACCACTACCGCCGCGAGCTCGCCGCCCTGGAGGAAGAGTTCGACATCGAGGTCGAGATCGTCGCGCAGCCGGGGCTGCACCGTCCCGAGGAACGCATCGATTGGCAGAAGCGCGAGCGGCCCGTGCGTCCGCCGAAGCAGGCGGCGCCCGTCATTCTCCAGCCCTGGGACCTGGCCCTTCCCGGGCTGGAGGAGGAAGAAGCGGAAGAGGCCGAGGCGGAGCCCGTCGAGGCCGGAGATCGCGAGGAAGAGCCCGGAGCTTCAGAAGAAGCGGACCAGAAACGTCGCCGACGCCGCCGCGGCGGGCGCAAGCGCAAGAAGAAGACGGTCGGCGGCGGGGAGGGCGTGGCGGGCGACAGCGGCGCTGCGGTAGAGGCCGCAGAGGCGTCCGGAGAGACCGAAGAAGACGAGGGACCGGACGAAGAGGAGGCTCCCGAAGGCGCCTCCGGTGAGGGAGGCAACGGCGGCGGCCACGGCAAGCGGCGGCGGCGGCGGAGGCGACGGCGGAAGTAGGATTCAGAGGCGAGGTGAACTGCGAGGCGATCTGCCCTTCGAAGGGCAGACCGCTCCGCCGTCCTCAACGCCAAAAAATCGGAAACCCCGCCGGATCCCCCTCGTGCATGATCTCGTACACCGCTTCGAAGACGGACTCCCGGTTGGGCTTCGAGAAGTAGTCGCCGTCCGAGCCGTAGGAGGGGCGGTGCTCCTTGCCGGTCAGGGTGCGCGGCGCGGCGTCGAGCCAGTCGAATCCTCTCTGTACCTCTAGAACCTGCCGCATCATGTAGGCGCTGGCGCCGCCGGGCACGTCCTCGTCCAGGAAGAGGACGCGGCTCGTCTTCTCGAGCGACTCGACGATCTTTCCTTGTAAATCGAATGGCAGCAGGGTCTGCACGTCGATCACCTCGGTGTCGATCCCCACTTCCTCCAGCTTCAGCGCCGCGTCGAGGGCGATGCGGCAGCAGGCGCCGTAGGTGACGACGGTGACGTCGGCGCCCTCGCGGATCACCTCCGGCACGCCCAACGGCACCCGCAGCTCGCCGATGTTGGAGGGCAGCTTCTCTTTCAGGCGATAGCCGTTCAACACCTCGACGACCAGGCCCGGATCGTCCCCTTCGAGGAGGGTGTTGTAGAAGCCGGCGGCCTGCGTCATGTTGCGCGGCACGCAGACGTAGATGCCGCGCACCAGGTTGAGGATGCCCGCCATCGGCGAGCCGGAATGCCAGATCCCTTCCAGGCGATGGCCGCGCGTGCGCACGATCACCGGCGCCGCTTGGCGGCCCTTGGTGCGCCAGCGCACGGTGGCGAGATCGTCGGAGAGGATCTGCAGGCCGTAGAGGACGTAGTCGAGGTACTGGATCTCGGCGATCGGCCGCAGGCCGCGCATCGCCATGCCGATCGCCTGGCCCATGATCGTCGTCTCGCGGATGCCGGTATCGGTCACCCGCAGATCACCGTACTTGGCCTGCAGGCCGGCGAAGCCCTGGTTGACGTCGCCGATCTTGCCCACGTCCTCGCCGATGGCGATGACGTTGGGGAAACGCGAGAGCGCCGCGTCGAAGCAGGCGTTCACCACCTCGAAGCCGTTGAGCACCGGCGAGTCGTCCTGGTAGACGGCGGCCACCGGCGCGACCTTCAGGGCGGCCTGCGGCGTGTTGCTGTAGAGGTCCGAGCTGTAGCGGTCCTCGTTGAGCCGCTCCTGCTCCTGCCGCCACTCGACGAGCGGGCGGGCGGCTTCCTCCCCCGCCGCGGCGACGATGGCGCCGTGGACGGCCGCCAGCACGTCGCGGCGCAGCGCCATCGGCTGCCGCTCGAGGTCCTGGCGGATCTTCCGCACCTCCTCGCCGGCCGCCGACCGGCGGGCGAGCTCGTCGAGCAGCGCGAGCGCCGTCTTCTTCTCTTCGTCGAGCGGCGCGCGGAACGCATCCCAGGCCCGGCGCTGCGCCTCGCGTACGCTGCGCAGATCCTCTTCCTCCGCCGCGTCGAGCTCGGCGGCGGTGGCGATGCCCTGCTCGATCATCCACAGCCGCATCTGGCGGATGGGATCGAACTCGGCCTCCCAGTCCAGCCGCTCGCGCGACTTGTAGCGCTCGTGGCTGCCCGAGGTGGAGTGTCCCTGCGGCTGGGTCATCTCCGTGACGTGGACGATGGCCGGCACGTGCTCGCGGCGCACGATCTGCACGGCCGAGAGATAGGTCTCGCAAAGGCCCGCGTAGTCCCAGCCCTTGACGGTATAGAGGTCGTACCCCTGGCGGCTCTCCGGCTGGCGGCGGAAGCCGGAGAGAACGGCCGAGAGGTCACCCTTGGTGACCTGCATCTCGTTGGGCACCGAGATGCCGTAGCCGTCGTCCCAGATGGAGAGCAGCATCGGCGACTGCAGCACGCCCACGGCGTTGACCGCTTCCCAGAACATCCCTTCGGCGCAGCTCGCGTTGCCGATGGTGCCGAAGGCCACCTCCTCGCCGTTGCGCGAGAACGATCCCGCCGCCTCCCGTAGCTCCGGCAGCTCGCGGTAGAGACGCGAGGCGTAGGCGAGCCCTACCAGGCGCGGCATCTGCGAGCCGGTGGGTGAGACGTCGGCGGGCACGTTGACGCGATCGACCTGGTTCCTGAAGCCGCCGTCCGGCTCCAGCATGCAGGTCGCGAAGTGGGCGGTCATCGAGCGGCCGGCCGAGCAGGGCTCGCGCTCGACGTCGGGATCGGCGTAGAGCTGGGCGAAGAGCTCCTCCACGCTGAGGAGGCCGAGCGCCATCATCAGCGTCTGATCGCGGTAATAGCCGGACCGGAAGTCCCCCGGCCGGAAGGCGCGCGCGAGCGCCACCTGCGCCACCTCCTTGCCGTCGCCGAAGATGCCGAACTTGGCCTTGCCGGTGAACACCTCGCGGCGGCCGATCAGGCTCGCCTGGCGGCTCTGAAAGGCGACGCGGTAGTCGCGGAGGATGCTCTCCTTCGTGAACTGCGAGCCGCCGCCGGCGGGCACGGACGCGGCGTCCCGATC
>DATBGJ010000261.1:0-2178 GCA_036558045.1 Thermoanaerobaculia bacterium | reverse complement strand
AAGTGGTACCGCCTCTTCCAGGAGCTGGACAAGGCCGGAGGCCCGCAGGCCGTCGACTTCGCGACCCGCTGGCTCCAAGCCCTGGTGACGGGTTATCGCCAGCCAGCCGGGGTTGCGTCTGGAAGGCCCCACGAGGAGGAGGAGGGGCATGGGGCACGCTGATTCCTCCCACCCGTCCGTGGAGGAGCTGCGGAGCTTCATGCGTGGAGAGATGAAGCGGTCGGAGGTTCGCGATCTCGTTCGCCACCTGTTGACCGGCTGCCCGGAGTGTTTGGAGGTGACGCGCCGGCTGTGGGATCTCGGGGAACGGTCGCTGTACGTACTGGAAGTCATCTCCGCCGCCGATCCGGCCTGGAATGTGCGGAGTGGGTGCAGCAGCCGACGATGAGCGCGTTGACCGAAGCCGAGGCCGTCGCGCAGACGGAGTTGCAGCGGATCGTCGAGGTGCTCGAAGCCGTCCGCTACCGCCTGCTGGACCTGCACGCGAAGCTGCCGGTGTCCGCCGAGGAGACCGCGATGCTCCTGGGCGAGAAGGAAATGGATGTAGCGACCGAGGTGCGCTCCATCATCGAGTGCGTGCTGAACGACAGCATCCAGCCGGCCATCCGGGATCTCGCGGTGGCAGCCTCGTATCGACCGCCAGAGAAGGAGGGTTGAAGGGAGGAGAGGAGTTGTTGGAGTCGGTTTCAGCCGTCGGAGGGACGGCTTTCGGAGGGGTCGCCCGCGTGCTCCGCGACTCCTCCTTTTTTTCTCTTCACGGATAAAAAAGCCGCCGCCTCCTGGGGGAGACGGCGGCTGAAGATGATCGGTGTGAACGCGCCGTCAGTGCGGCACGCCGGTGAACGCGCCGTCGTGCTGGCTCTCGAAGAGGAGGCGTCCCTCGCGGTAGGTGGCGCCGCGAAGGGCCAGGGCGAGCACATCGCCCAGGTCCTCGGCGAGGTGGATGTCGAGCGTCTCGCGCACCTCCTGGGGCAGGTCCTCGAGATCGGCCTCGTTCTCCTTGGGCAGCAGGATCTCGCTGATGCCGGCCCGCACGGCGCCCAGGACTTTCTCCTTGACGCCGCCGATGGGCAGCACCCGGCCGGAGAGGGTGATCTCGCCGGTCATGGCGAGGTCGTACCGCGCCGGCCGGCCGGAGAGGGCCGAGACGAGGGCGGTGGCCATCGTCACGCCCGCCGAAGGACCATCCTTCGGAATGGCGCCCGCCGGCACGTGGACGTGCACGTCGCGCTCGAAGCACTCGGCGGGGATGCCGAGTCGCTCGGCGTGCGAGCGGGCGTAGGTCCAGGCGGCCCGCGCCGACTCCTTCATCACGTCGCCGAGCTGGCCGGTGAGCACCAGCTCGCCCTTGCCCTTCATGGTCGAGGCCTCGACGAACATGATGTCGCCGCCGGTCGGCGTGTAGTACATGCCGGTGGCGACGCCCACCTGGTCCTCGCGCGCCGCCCGCTCGGGATGCACCTTCGGCCGGCCGAGGAGCTCGCGCACCTTGGCAGGGTCGACTTCCACCCTTTCCACCTCGCGGGCGGCGATCTTGCGCGCCACCTTGCGGGCGAGCCGGCCGAGCTCGCGCTCGAGCTGCCGCACGCCGGACTCGCGGGTGTAGCCGGTGATGATCTCGGCGATCGTCTCGTCGCTGATGGCGATCTGCTCCGGCTTCAAGCCGTTCTCCTCGAGCTGCCGCGGCAGCAGGAAGCGCTGGGCGATGGCGAGCTTCTCGCGCTCGGTATAGCCGGAGAACTGCACCACCTCCATGCGGTCGAGCAGCGGCCCGGGGATGTTCTGGATGAAGTTCGCCGTGGCGATGAACAGCACCTCCGAGAGATCGAACGGCACGCCCAGATAGTGGTCGGTGAACGTGTCGTTCTGCGCCGGATCGAGCACCTCCAGCAGCGCGCTCGCCGGATCGCCCTGGAAGGAGACGCCGAGCTTGTCGACCTCGTCGAGCAGGAAGACCGGGTTCTTGGCGCCGGCCTGGCGCATGCCCTGGATGACGCGGCCGGGCATGGCGCCGACGTAGGTGCGGCGGTGACCGCGGATGTCGGCCTCGTCGCGCACGCCGCCCAGCGCGATGCGCACGTACTTGCGTCCGAGCGCGCGCGCGATCGACTTGCCGATCGACGTCTTGCCCACGCCAGGAGGACCGATGAACAGCAGGATCGGCCCCTTGGCCGTCTC
>DATBGJ010000260.1:0-8071 GCA_036558045.1 Thermoanaerobaculia bacterium | reverse complement strand
GCCGTCCCGCGGCTGCAGTTGGCCGACGGCGGCGATGCGGTCCCCGCAGACGCGCACGGAGGCGGCGCGGCCCGGGGTCCCGGTGCCGTCCACGAGCGTGACGTCACGGATCAGCCAGCAAGGGTTTGCGGATTGAGCCGTCGCCTCGATGTCAACAGAGAACAGCAGAAACAGCAGCAGACTCGGCCTTAGCATCCGGGGATGCTACAACGAGTCGGCCGCTTCAAATCCACCGCACTTTCTTTCCATCCCGGCGTATCGCGGTGCGGGGATCGTTCCTGTCCGTCCGCCAGACGGGGTGGTGAAAGTGGATGACGAAGTCGCCGTTGTAGGAGGCCACGCCGTCGTTGAAGGTGATCTTGCCGATGGTCTGCCACTCCTTGACGCTCTGTCTGCGGAAGAGGCCGAGCGACAACCTGTGGCCGGCGTCGGAGACGGAAATGTCGAAGCTGAGGGTGCGCTGCGGCTTGGGATTGCCCTTGTCGAAGATGTAGGCCAGGACCTCGTTCCGCACGTCCTCCTCGTCGGCCGCCAGGTGTCCGGGGGCGGTCTTCAGACGCATGAACGCCGGCGTGTTCGTCTTCTCGTCTGCGGCCTTGCCCAATTCCGCGATGGGGTGGACCTGACGGAGAGTGGATTTACGGTCGGCGAGCGCGAAGGTCAGGCCCTCGAGGAGCAGGATCGGGAGCTCGTTGCCGCGGTTCCAGCCGGTCAGGTGGGGCGCGTTGGTGAGCTCCCGGCCGATGAGTTGCTGCGCCGTCGAGCCTCCGAGGTCGTCGGCGAGGATGATGTTGGCCGGGCGCAGAGGGGTTTCGTGGTTTTCGTCCGCGGTGGGATAGAGCTTGAAGACGAGGCCATAGGAGCGCCGGGGGCCGAACAGCGTCCTGCCCTTGCCCGTGCTGATGCGGGCGATCACCAGGCCCCGGCTGCCCCGCTTGAAGTAGCCGGAGTAGGGATTGTCGGCGGTGATCTCCCAGACGCCCGTGACACAGACGCCGTGGGGCCGCACCAGCCGGCGAAAGCCCTTGCCGTCTTCTCCCCAGCGCAGGTCGGCCTGGGTGTCCAGGGTCCTGATCGTGGCAAGCCGCAATTGAGGAGGCCTGCCGCCCGGCAGGACGCCGGTGTAATTGCTCCGATTGGTGACTTTGTAGACCGGCAGGGCCGGCTCGCCGGCAGCGCCCCAGACCTTCTGATAAGGATTCGCGAAGAGGGCCGCCTTGACCTCGCTGAAGCGCGATCCTCGATAATCTCGGTCTTCCTGGGTGATCCCCTGGCTTCCGAAAATGGCATCCGGGGCCGGTACTTCTACCATAGCCCACCTCTCTTTTTTCGGTAAAACGCTTAGATCAGGATAGAACAGCGCGGGACCGGCGTCAAATGGTGGCCGGCCGTCACTTCGCGTACTTGGGTTGGTAGAGCTGGACGACGAAGCCGCCGGGGACCTTGAAGTGGGTGACCAGGCCGTAGCCGTGGTCCTGTACCTCGCCGGTGAACTCGACGCCGCGGGCCGCGAGCTCGCGCACCGTCGCGGCGATGTCGTCGCAGTAGAAGGAGATGTCGGCGGTGCCGGAAGGCGCGTCGTCCGCGTCCGCGGGATGGACTCCGAGATCGGCCTCGGGGGCGTCGAAGATCAGCCAGCCGCCGCCCACGTCCGTGCCCCGGAAGCCGAGCTTGTCGCGGAAGAACGCGCGCAGCTCGTCCGCTTGCGAGGAGTAGAACATGGCGTGCAGGCCGCGGATCACGGTGGGTTCCCTCTCTGCGAACCGAACCAGGGCGGCACATAGGGCCGCCCCTACAGAGCTGCGCCTCAGTCGTCGTCCCTGCCGCCGAGCAGCCTGGCCGCCTCTTTCAGGGCCTCGTACTTGGCGAGCTGCTCGGGGGTGAGGATGGCCGAGAACTTCTGGTCGAAGACCTCCAGGGCGTCCTTGATCTTCTCTCCGTTCTCGTGCAGGGCGATGGCGGCCGCGCCGACGTCGCAGGCGCTCGGGTTGGCCTCCTCGAGCTCGGCGTAGAACGCCTCGGCGAGTCCCTTCCGCGCCTCGCGCAACGGCTTCACCGTGGCCTGGAGCTCCTTGAAGAGGGTCTGGGTGGTCGCCACCTGCGCAGGAGTCAGGTTGAGATAGCGGGCGAGGAGCCGCGGGTTCGAGAGGATGTCGCGGGGATCGCGCGCCTTGTCGGCCCCCTGGGCGAGGAGGGGAAGGGCCAGGACGGCGGCCAGGACGAGCAGGGTGGTGCGGGTCTTCATAGCGCTCCTTTCACGTGGGGCCTCGCGGCCGGGATCGACGTCTACCCCGAGAAACCCTCGGACGGCGGATTTCCTGCGCCTCTTATGATACTCGCCTTGCGAAGGCAGGCTCTACAGTAGAGCTGCTCCGTCCCGGGGGGAATGCCGCATTCCCCGCTTAGCTCAGCCCAGGCAAAGGAGGGAAAAGGAACCGTTCCTCGCTTCGTCGGTCATTCCCCGGAGGAAAAGCGCTGTTCCCCCGTCGCCTGAGACAGGAGAAGGAGGGAACGCGAACTCGCGAGGAGGGAATGTGCCATTCCCTCCTCTTCCGCGAGCGTCACGGCGAGGGAATGGTTCATTCCCCCGCCTCCTGAGACAGCGAGGGAAGGCGATGTCGCGTTCCCCGACTTCAGGAGGCGCTTCAAGGAGGGAACGGACGTTTCCCCGTCCTTTCCGGATCGGCAGAAACAGGGAATGCCACGTTCCCTCGATCCGCAGCGAAAGAGAAGGAGGGAAAGCCTCATTCCCCGCTCTCCGGAGACGTTGAAAGGAGGGAATACGCGTTCCTGCCTTCCGCACATCTCGCTCTAGGGCGGGATAAAGCCTTGTTGCCTTGCTCTTTTGGCCGATGCGGCGATAAGCGCACGAAACGCGGTTGTGGTGGATTAGAGGATCTCTGCCCCTGTAGTCGTACTGCGAATCGTAGGGGACGTTGAGAAAGACCGATCGGGAATCCGAGGTACCAGCCATCAGCGGGTTTTCACGTTGGCACTTCTCCTGCACTTCTGCACCCTGTCGTGATAGCGTTTCGCGGCCGGCCGTGACGGCAGGATCCCATCCATGGCATCAAGCCAGAGCCTGAAACGAACCCCGCTCTACGACTGCCACCTGGAAGCCGGCGGAAAGATGGTGGAGTTCGCTGGGTGGGAGATGCCGGTGCAGTACGCCGGAGTCATCGAGGAGCACCGCGCCGTGCGCACGGCGGCCGGCCTCTTCGACGTCTCGCACATGGGGGAGGTGCGCGTGCGCGGCGCGGGCGCCGAGGCGTTCCTCCAGCGGCTGACCCCGAACGACGTGGCGAAGCTCGTTCCCGGGCGGGCGCACTACAGCGGCCTGCTTACCGAGCGCGGCACCTACGTGGACGACCTGCTGGTCTACCGGCTCGCCGCGGACGACTTCCTGGTGGTGGTCAATGCCTCGAACGCCCCCGGCGATTTCGCCTGGATGGCCGAGCGGGCGGAGGGCGAGGCCGAGGTGATGGACGAGAGCGAGCGCTGGGCCCTGCTGGCTCTCCAGGGGCCGAAGGCGCTGGAGATCCTCGCGCCGCTCGCGTCGCCGGACGTCTCCGGCCTCAAGTACTACGGCTTCTCCCAGGGACAGGTGGACGGGGCGCCCGTCATCCTCTCGCGCACCGGCTACACGGGGGAGGACGGCTTCGAGCTCTATCTGGCGCCGGAGGATGCGCCGAAGGTATGGCGGCGGCTGGTCGCGGCCGGCGCGGCGCCCGCCGGCCTGGGAGCGCGCGATACGCTGCGGCTGGAGGCGGCCATGGCCCTCTACGGCCACGAGATCGACGAGACGACGACCCCTTACGAGGCGGGGCTCGGCTGGGTGGTGAAGCTCGACAAGGGGGAGTTCCTCGGCCGCGAGGCCCTGCAGGCGCAGAAGGCCTCGGGGGTGCCGCGCAAGCTCGTCGGCTTCGAGGTCCAGGGACGGGGAATCGCGCGCCAGGGTCACACGGTTGTCTCGGACGGCGGCGCGGTGGGGACCGTGACCAGCGGCACCTGGAGCCCCACCTTCGAGAAGGCGCTCGGCATGGCGTACGTACCGCCCGAGATGGCGGCGCCGGGCACGCCCCTGGCGCTGGAGGTCCGGGGCAAGCCGCTGCCGGCGGCAGTGGTGGAGATCCCCTTCTACCGCCGGCCCCGCTAGACGAGACCTTTTGGTGGTATAACAAGGAAAAAAACGGAGGGTTCACAGAGGCAATGTACCCGAGTGATTATCTCTATTCGCGGGAGCATGAGTGGGTGAAGGTCGATGACGACACCTGCGTGATCGGCATCACCGAGTTCGCCCAACAGGAGCTGGGCGAGGTCGTGTTCGTCGAGCTGCCCGAGGTCGGCCAGGTGTTCAACACCAACGACGAGCTGGGCACGATCGAGTCGGTCAAGGCCGTCGCCGAGGTCTACACGCCGGTGGCGGGCGAGGTCATTGAGATCAACGATGCCGTGGTCGACGATCCGGAGCTGCTCAACGAGGATCCCCAGGGGGAGGGCTGGCTGGTGAAGATCCGCTTCTCTTCCGCCGCGGACCTCAAGAGCCTGATGAACGCCGAGGCCTACGAGGAGTACGTGCAGAGTGGCGAAGCTTGAGGATCTCCCAGCGGCCTCCGTGGCGCTGAGAGAACCTGTGGCGGATTCGCCAAGACCCGGCGCCGACCTGAATCCCACCGACACCTTCGTCCACCGCCATCTCGGATCGAGCGACGGCGAGATCCGGCAGATGCTGGAGACGGTGGGCGCCGCCTCGCTCGCAGAGCTGGTGCGGGAGACCCTCCCGGAGTCGATCCGCCGCCGCGAGCCGCTCGCTCTCGCCGGGCTGCCCGCCGGCCGCGAGCTGGGCGAGCGGGAGATGCTCGAGAGCCTGCGGCGGATGGCGGGCAAGAACCAGGTCTTCCGCTCCTATCTCGGCATGGGCTACCACGGCTGCATCACGCCGGGAGTGATCCAGCGGAACATCCTGGAGAACCCCGGCTGGTATACCCAGTACACGCCCTATCAATCCGAGATCTCCCAGGGGCGCCTGGAAGCGCTGCTCAACTTCCAGACCATGGTAGCCGACCTCACGGGCCTGCCGGTCGCCAACGCTTCGCTGCTCGACGAGGCTACGGCGGCCGCGGAGGCGATGCACCTGTGCGTGGCGGTGGGAGAGGGCAAGGGCAAGGACCACAGGGAGGTATTTTTCGTCGCAGAGGACTGCCATCCGCAGACGATCGCGGTGGTGCAGACCCGCGCCGATGCTCTCGGCATCGAAGTGCGGGTGGGCGATGCCGAGCGGACCGACTTCGCGGACTGCCTCGGGGTTCTCCTCCAGTACCCCGCCACGGACGGCAGGGTCCTCGACTACGGACCGGTGATCGAGCGCGCCCACGCCGCCGGCGCCAAGGTGGTGACGGCGACGGACCTGCTGGCGCTCGCGCTGCTGCGCTCGCCCGGCGAGCTCGGCGCCGACGTGGCGGTGGGCTCCTCGCAGCGCTTCGGCGTGCCCATGGGTTATGGCGGGCCGCACGCCGCCTTCCTCGCCACGCGCGACGAGTACAAGCGCCAGCTCCCGGGCCGGGTGATCGGCGTCTCGCGCGACCGCCGCGGCCGCACCGCCTTCCGCATGGCGATGCAGACGCGCGAGCAGCACATCCGCCGCGAGAAGGCCACCAGCAACATCTGCACGGCGCAGGTGCTGCTCGCCATCATGGCCGGCATGTACGCCGTCTATCACGGGCCCGAGGGAATCGAGAAAATCGCCCGCCGGGTACACGCGCTGGCGGCCGTGCTCGCCGAGGGGCTGCGCCGGCTGGGGCTCACCGTGGGCCGCGAGCCGTTCTTCGACACCGTGCGCGTGGGCACCGGCGAGCGTTCCGCCGACGAGGTGCTCGCCGCCGCGGCGAAACGGTGGATCAACCTGCGCAAGCTGGGCGAGCGCACCGTCGGCATCGCTCTCGACGAAACGGTGACCGCGGCCGACGTGGACGAGCTGCTGGAAGCGGTCGCCGGCCGCGCTGCCGACTTTACCGCCGCGGAGCTGGCGGCGGAGATCGACGCCGGGATCCCGGCGCCGCACGCCCGCACGTCGGACTACCTTACCCACGCGGTGTTCAACGGCTTCCACACCGAGCACGAGATGCTGCGCTACATCAAGCGCCTGGAGGCGCGCGACCTGTCGCTCGCCACCTCCATGATCCCGCTCGGCTCGTGCACCATGAAGCTCAACGCCACCGCGGAGATGGCGCCGGTCTCCTGGCGGGAGATCGCGTTCCTGCATCCCTTCGCGCCGGCGGAGCAGGCGGCGGGTTATCGGGAGCTTTTCCGCAACCTGGAGAGCTGGCTGTGCGAGATCACCGGCTTCGCCGCCTGCTCGCTGCAGCCGAACGCCGGCTCGCAGGGCGAGTACAGCGGCCTGCTGGTGATCCGCGCCTGGCACCGCGAGCGCGGCGAGGGTCACCGCGACGTCTGCCTGATCCCGGTCTCGGCGCACGGCACGAACCCGGCTTCGGCCGTCATGGCCGGCCTCAAGGTGGTGCCGGTGGCCTGCGACGCCGGCGGCAACGTGGACGTAGGCGATCTGCGGGCCAAGGCCGAGGCGCACCGCGACCGGCTGGCGGCGCTGATGGTGACCTATCCTTCGACGCACGGCGTCTTCGAGGAAGGGATCCGCGAGATCTGTAAAGTCGTCCACGAGCACGGCGGCCAGGTCTATCTCGACGGCGCCAACATGAACGCGCAGGTGGGCCTCTGCCGGCCCGGCGACTACGGCGCCGACGTCTGCCATCTCAACCTGCACAAGACGTTCTGTATCCCGCACGGCGGCGGCGGTCCGGGCATGGGACCGATCTGCGTCGCGGCGCACCTCGCGCCGTTCCTGCCCGGCCATCCGGTGATTCCCACGGGCGGCGAGAAGGCGATCGGTCCGGTGTCGGCGGCGCCGTGGGGGAGCCCGAGCATTCTGCCGATCTCCTGGGCCTACATCGCGCTCATGGGACCGGCGGGCCTCGCGCGCGCCACCGAGCTCGCGATCCTCAACGCCAACTACATGGCGGCCCGGCTGCGCCAGCATTACCCGCTGCTCTACACCGGCGAGCGCGGCCGCGTGGCACACGAGTTCATCCTCGACCTGCGGCCGTTCAAGAGCACCGCCGGCGTCGAAGCGGAGGACGTGGCCAAGCGGCTCATCGACTACAGCTTCCATGCCCCGACCTTGTCGTTCCCGGTGGCCGGCACGCTGATGATCGAGCCCACGGAGAGCGAGTCGAAGGCCGAGCTCGACCGCTTCTGCGACGCCATGATCCACATCCGCGAGGAGATCCGGGCCATCGAGCAGGGACGCATGGACCGGCAGAACAATCCGCTCAAGAACGCGCCGCACACCGCCGAGGACCTGGCGGACGCGGCGTGGGA
This sequence comes from Thermoanaerobaculia bacterium, assembly GCA_036558045.1. Classification (GTDB taxonomy): domain Bacteria; phylum Acidobacteriota; class Thermoanaerobaculia; order Multivoradales; family UBA5704; genus DATARR01. Next base: position 676 of record DATBGJ010000260.1, on the reverse strand, counting down.
CCGGCCCTACAGCCGCGAGGAGGCGGTCTTCCCGATGCCCTGGGTGCGCGAGCGCAAGTTCTGGCCCTACGTGGGACGGGTGGACAACCCCTGGGGAGACCGCAACCTGATGTGCGTCTGCCCGCCGATGGAGAGCTATGCCTGAGGTCGGCCGGTTGGAGGTGGCGCTCCTCGGGCTCTTCCTGGCGTGCTGGGTGTTGTGGGTGTTGAGCGTCTTCCGCGTCCTCACGCTGGCGGGAAGCCTGCCGTTGTCGCTCTACAGCTTCTACGGCGTGGCGGTGGCGCTGGGCTGGGGCTTCGGCATCCTCTACGTCATCCGCACGCGGGATCTGCCCGCGCGCATCCGCCGCTTCTACCTGTTGATCTACTACCTCGGCCCGCCGGCGATCCTCAGCCTGCTGCGCGGCATGGCGCCTTTAAAGGATCAGAACGCGGCACCGTTCGTGCCGCTCTGGGCCTTCGGGGTGTTCAGCGCGCTGTTCCTGGTGCCGGTGACGATGAAGTTCCCGGCGCGGCCGGGGGGGTAGCGCGCAGCCTCACCTTCGCCCGGCGCTCCCGCACCGGGCTATCGAGACGTCGCCCAGAGGGCGATTCGCTTCAGAGAAGCGACGTTTCAGTAGCCCGGTGCGGAAGCGCCGGGCGAGCTCTGCGCCACGCCAATATGGGCAAGAGGAGC
>DATBGJ010000259.1:0-1601 GCA_036558045.1 Thermoanaerobaculia bacterium | reverse complement strand
GGCTGGGTTCTTTACTATGCGGTGGGGGAGGCGGCGCGGCTCGTCGGTCTGCCTTGGGCGGAAGGGGCCATCCTGCCGCCGGCCACGGGTTTCGTGCTCCGCTCCTTCCTCCTCCAGGTCGGCTTCACGGGCGTCCTCATCGCGGCCTGCGCCGCCGTGCTCGTGCGCGGCTTGAGGGCGGGCATCGAGAAGGCGAGCAAGGTGCTCATCCCGGCCCTCTTCTTCAGTCTGCTGGTGCTCATGGTGCGCGCGCTGACGCTGCCTGGAGCCGGCGCGGGGGTGATGTGGTTCATCGGCCACTTCGACCTCGCCGCCTTCACGCCGCGCGTGCTCGCCGCTGCCTTCGGCCAGGTGTTCTTCACCCTGTCGCTGGGCGGCACCATGATGGTGATCTACGGCTCCTACCTGAAGCCCGAGGACCGCCTGCCGGGCAACGCCACGATCACCGTCGTCGGCGATACGGCGTCCGGCATCCTCGCCGGCTTCGCGATCCTGCCCGCCGTGGTCAGCCTGGGCCTGCTGCCGGCGAGCGGGCCGGACCTCATCTTCCAGACGTTGCCGCGCGTCTTCGCGGCCATTCCGCTGGGCGGGCTCTTCGGCCTGATCTTCTTCGTCGGCCTCCTCGGCTCCGGCTTCCTCTCCGCCATCGCCGCCTGGGAAGTGCAGGTGGCGGCCCTCACGGACAGCACCTCGCTCTCCCGCCGGCGGGCCGTCTGGTGGCTGGCGCTGCTGATCTTCCTCATCGCGCTGCCGCCGATGCCGAACCTGAAGATCTTCCTCGCCTGGGACCTCACCTTCGGCTCCGGCATGCAGACGCTGGGCTCGCTGCTGGCGGTGATCGCCGTCTGCTGGTGCATGGACCGCGCGACGGTGCTGCGCGAGCTGGGAGGACCGTCACCCCGGCCGGCGATCCGCCTGCTCTATCTCTGGCTGCGCTTCGTCGTGCCGGTGATCATCCTGCTCGTGGGTCTCTGGTGGCTGGCGAGCGAGGTGCTGGGAGTGGCCGCGGGATGAGGTTTCTTCAAGGTTCCGACGTGATCTCGTCGCCGGAGGAAGCCAAGGCAGCTCGCCGCAGCCAGCGGTCCAATCGATCGAGATCCTGACAACGCAAGATCTCCTGCCGCAGCGTTTCGTCGATCGTGACGCCACGCGCTGCCAAGACCGCGAGGATGTCGTCCGCCTTGGCAGCGGCCCTGCCTCTGACTTCCGCCACGGCCTCCCGCTGCCGTATCGTCGGGTCTCCCTTGGCGGCCAGGGCTTCCACCACGGCGTGATCGGCCGCCGCGGCATCAAGCAGCGCGGCCACGGCCAGCGGCGCGACCAGGCAGGGATCCTCGATCCGCGCCTCGGCATCCAGCGGACGCCAGCTCCGGCTCTCCGGAGACCACTCGCAGACCCGCCGCGGGCCTTTCACCCAGACCGCGAAGATCCGCCGCACGCCTCGGCGATGCATCCGCAGGGCTTTCTCTGTAACGTACCGCTCCTTCTGCTCGGAGACTACCTCGAAGGCGATCTCCTCCAGATAACGGCTGCCGGTTTCGGGATCGACGCCTTTCTTGCGCACGCAGGTATCGGTGGCGAAGTCGGATTCTTCGTCGTGG
>DATBGJ010000258.1:0-2847 GCA_036558045.1 Thermoanaerobaculia bacterium | reverse complement strand
CCGCATCAGCGAGTGGGTGCTCGCCGACACCGAGAGCCGTACCACCTCCGAATCCCTGGTGCGCGACGTGCTGGCGGACTTCGGGGGCGGCGCCCTCTTCCTGCTCACCGGCGGCACGGAGGAAGCGGGCCTGAAGCTGGTGGTGACGACGGATGAAGCCTGGCTGGCGAGCGGTGACCGGCTGGTGGAGCAGCTCCGGCGGCACCGCGAGACGGCGGGCAACCGGGAGCGGGGAGGCTCCTTCCGCGGCGAGCTGGGAGAGGCGCCGGCCTGGATTTTCTATCAGTCCTTCGCGGCCCTCGACCGCGACTACACGCTGCTCACCGCGCTGCCGAAGTTCGATCCCGAATCCTGGTCTCCCGCCGCTTCGCTGAGCACCCTGGGCCATCTGCTGGTGCTGGGGCTGGTGCACCACGTGGGCTCGTACGAGCCGATCCTGCCGGGGCATCCCGGCCAGCAGGACCTCACCCTCGATCCCAACCTCGTGGTCGGCGAATCGCCGGCCATGAAGCAGGTCGTCGAGCAGCTCCGCGCCGCCGTGGATCCGCCGGTGCACGTGCTGCTGTGCGGCGAGCCGGGAGTCGGCAAGGACCTGCTGGCGCGCTCGCTGCACCTCTCCGGGCCGCGCCGCAACGGACCGTTCGTGGTCGCCACCTGCGCCGGCGCCAAGCTGCAGCAGCTCGAGGCCGATCTCTTCGGCGCCGAGATCCCGGGCAAGGGAGCTCCGGTGCGGCGGGAAGGCAAGCTCCTGCTGGCCCATGGTGGCACTCTCTTCCTCGACGAGATCGAGGACCTGCCGATGGAGCTGCAGGCGCGGCTGGTGCGCTATCTGCGCTCAGGCCAGGTGGAGCCCGCCGGCAGCAACGAGGCCCACCCGGTGGAGGTGAGGCTGGTGGTGGGAAGCCGTGCGCCGCTCGACTCGGCCGTGGCCCGCGATCTCTTCCGCGTGGACCTCGCCTACCGGCTGTCGCAGTTCACCATCCTGGTGCCGCCGCTGCGGGACCGGCGCGAAGACCTGCCGCTGCTCATCCAGTCCTACATCAACCGGTTCTGCCATGAGACCGGCAAGCGCCTGCAGGGGATCACCGTCAAGGCGATGTCGGCGCTGTTGAGCTACGACTATCCGGGCAACCTCTCGGAATTGGAGAACACCGCCCGGCAGCTCATCTACATGGCGCCGGCCAACCGGCCGGTGGACGTCAACATGCTGCCCGAGCGGGTCCGCAACGGCCAGCTCTCCGCCACCATGCGGGTGGACACGGCTTCCGAGCTCGACCTCGAGCGCCTGGTGAGCGGTACCGAGCAGGTGGCCATCCGCGAAGCCCTGCGTCGCACCAACGGCAACAAGTCGCAGACCGCCCGCCTGCTGGGGCTCTCGCGCAACGGCCTGGCGATCAAGATGGAGCGGTATGGGCTGAAGGGGTAGCTACTCCGCCGCCACAGCCACGATCAACTTCACCAGCGCCTCCACGTCCCGTAAATCCGCCACCTCGACAGGCGAGTGGGAGTAGCGGCCCGGCCAGGAGAAGGGGAGCACCGCGGCGCCGTTCGCCAGGAACAGCATGCCGTCCGTGGCGCCGCCGGTGAAGCCCACCTGGACAGGGATGCCGGCGTGCTCCGCCAGCGCCAGGAAGCGGTCGATGAGCTGCCGCGGCGCGAGATAGCCGTTGTCCATGGCGCGCAGCACCGGCCCGCGGCCGAGCAGCGCCTCGGCGAAGCGGTGCGACTCGATGGGCGAATCCGACGAGACGAAGGTGTCCACGGGATGGACCTCGACGAGATCGCGCATCCGCTCGGCGAGCGCCTGCGAGCCGTTGAGGCCTATCTCCTCCTCGACCGACCAGGCGAAGGTGACGCGCCGATGGAGCTTCGCCGGATCAAGCCGCCGCAGGGCGAGCAGCAGGGCCGTCGAGCCTACCCGGTCGTCGAAGCTGCGGGCGAGCACCCGGTGACGGCCGAGGCGGAACATCCGCTTCGGCATGGTGACGGTGCTACCGGCGTGGATGCCGAGAGCCTCGACCTCGCGCGCGGAGGAGAGGCCGAGGTAGACCGTCAGGGGAGAGGGGAGCGCCGCCTTCTCGGCCGTCCGCCAGTCTTCGCGCGGCTCGATCACCGCCGGCGCGTCGCCGCGGTCGCCGTGCACCAGAGCCGCCTGCGCCTCCCACACGCTGCGCAGCAGCCCGCCGCGCGGCTGCAGGCGCAGCCGGCCGTCCGCCAGCACCTCGTCGACTCTGAAGCCGACCTCGTCCATGTGGGCCACGAAGAGCAGGGGAAGCCCGCCGCTGCCCACCGTCACCGTGACGTTGCCCTTGGCATCGGTCTCGGGCCTGGCCCAGGACGGCAGATTGCGCAGCACCTCTTCGCGCACCGGTCCCTCGGCGCCGCTCACGCCGTAGCGGGCGATCAGAGAAGAGAGGAGCCCGGCCGCTTCGTCGTGCCCTTCCCCGGCCTCCGCGATCGCGGGCGGAGACGGCAGCGGCAGCCCGGGAGACGCGGGCGCGGGATTTCCACCCAACGCTTTGAGCAGCGCGCCGGAGAGCGCCTCCACGTCTTTCATGGAAATAGTCTCTACGGGCGTTCCCGGATAGCGCGCGGGCAGCCCGAGATACCCCACCTTCGCGGAGCCCCAATCGAGCGTTCCCGCCGGTGTGGTGCTGGTTATGGCGAGATGAGGCGCCGGAGTCACGCTCTTCAGCGCCGCCGGCAAGTCGCCGGCGCCGAGCGGACCGGCGCCCGGGCCGGGGATCGGCTTCGGCGCGGGCGAGCCGTCCTTGACGTCCTCCCAACCGAAGCCGCGCCCCAGCAGGATCACTTCCGCGAAGGGTCCCCGCGTGCGCGCCACGTGCA
>DATBGJ010000257.1:0-3250 GCA_036558045.1 Thermoanaerobaculia bacterium | reverse complement strand
GCGACGCCGTGCGCGCCACCGGCATCAAGGTCTTCGGCGATCTCGAGCTGGCGCCCGGCACCTACTCGCTGCGCGTGCTGGCGCGCAACGGCCAGACCGGTGCGGCGGGCATGCGGGTGTCCTCGCTGGAGGTGCCCGCCTTCGACCAGGCGGCGCCGGTGCTGCTGCCGCCCTTCTTTCCCGAGCCTGCCGGCCGCTGGCTGGTGATCCGCGAGGTCAAGGTGCAGGAGGGCAAGGTGGACTACCCGTTCATGGCGCGCAAGGAGCCCTACGTCCCCGCCTCGCGGCCGGTGCTGCTCCCCGAGCAGGCGGTGCCCGTCTCGCTCGTCGGCTACGGCCTCGGCACCGGCCGGCTGAAGGCGCAGGCCACGGTGATGACCGCCGAGGGCAAGGAGGTGGCGGGCGGCATGATCGGCGTCCTCGGCCGCGAGAACGGCGGCGCCGAGGGGCCCGTGCGGTTGGACGCCACCTTCCAGCCGCCGCAGCTCCAGCCCGGCGACTACCTGCTGATGGTGACGGTGACCAACGCGGAAGGCAGGGCGGAGACCAGCGTCGCGCCGTTCGCCGTCTCCGCCGGTCCGGCGAAGAGCGGAGGAACGGGCCGTTAAGGACGAAGCTCGCGTCCTCCTCAAGCCGGGCCGGGAGAAGGCGGTCCGCGAAGGCCATCCCTGGATTTTCTCCGGCGCCGTCGACCGGCTGGAGGGACCCGCGGACGCGCCCCTGGCCCGGGTCTTCGACGCCCAGGAACGGCCCCTCGGCCTCGCCTTTCACAGTCCGCGCTCGCAGATCCGCCTGCGCATGCTGGGAGCCGGCGTGGAGGCGGCGGACCGTGCCTTCTTCGCCGCCCGCATCGCCGAAGCGATCTCCCTGCGCCAGGCCGTGCTGCCGCCGGAGACCGACGGCTACCGCTTGTTGAATGCCGAGGGGGACGGCGTGCCGGGCTGGACGGTGGACCGCTTCGGCGGCGTCCTGGTGAGCCAGATCACGGTGGCGGGCCTGGAGGCGGTGCGCGCCGAGGCCTACGCCGCCCTGGCGGAGGCGGTCCCGGGCGCCGCCATCGTGCAGGCCAACGACGTGCCCGTCCGCCGCGCCGAGGGGCTCTCCTTCGCCGGGGAGGAGACGATCGCGGGAGATCCCCCCGCCGAGGCGCGCTTCACCGAGTCGGGCCTCGCCTTCATGGCCGAGCTCGGCGGCGGGCAGAAGACCGGCTTCTACTGCGACCAGCGGGAGAACCGCCGCCGCGCCGAGCGCCTGGCCGGCGGCCGCGCGGTGCTCGACCTCTTCGCCCACACCGGCGCCTTCGGCCTCTACGCGCTGCGCGGCGGCGCCTCGCGGGTGGTGCTCGTCGAGTCGTCGGCGCGCCTGATCGAGCGCGGGCGCCGGCACGTCGAGATGAACAGCTTCGACGCCGGCCGCGCCGAGTGGGTAAAGGCCAACGTCTTCGAGGACCTGCGCCAGCGCACGGAGCGCTACGGCCTCGTCGTCTGCGATCCGCCGCCGCTGGTGCGCAAGAGGACCGATCTCGACGCCGCGGCCCGCGCCTACAAGGACCTCAACCGCCTGGCCCTGGCGCGCGTCGAGCCCGGCGGATTCCTGCTGACCTTCAGTTGCAGCGGCGCGGTGGACGCCAAGCTCTTCCGCCAGATCTTCTTCGCCGCCGCAGTGGAAGCCGGCGTACGGGTGTCGCTGTTAGAACCGCTCGCCGCCGCGCCCGATCATCCGGTGGCGATCACGCACCCGCAGGGCGAGTACCTGAAGGGGTGGCTGGCGATGGTGCGGGGGGCGGCGGTGTAGGCGGCCGGTCCCGCTGCACCGTACAACCTGCCCGCTGTACCGTACACCGCCTCCGGTGAGCTCCCGGCGGGAGGGGAAATGACGGGCACGGACCGCCGTGTTCTCCAGGGCGGGGAGAGGCGTCCGGGCCGCGTTTCCGTTGACACTGTCCCCCTGCGTTTGCTACCCTCTCCATCCCTTGGCAACCGCCAAAAGGGAAGGTCCTCAGGCCCGTAGCTCAGTTGGTTAGAGCGCTACGTTGACATCGTAGAGGTCAGCGGTTCAAGTCCGCTCGGGCCTACCAAGATTCGACAGGAGTGGATTCGGCGCCAGATCGAGACAGAGAGAGAATCGGAGATCGCACCGCTGGTGACCGACGTTCATCCTTCATGCCCAGGCGCTTAGCTCAGTTGGTTAGAGCGCTACCTTCACACGGTAGAGGTCAGCGGTTCGAGTCCGCTAGCGCCTACCATCTCCTCTCCCGCTCGTGAGCTCTTCCGGCGCGGGCCGCCGCCCGAGAGTGAACCCTTTTCCGCTTCCTGGCGACAGATGACCGTGGTCTTATGGAGACGATGACCGAAGCCCTCAGCCTGACTCTGCCCGACGGTTCCGTGCGCACGGTGCCGGTAGGGACCACTCCGCTCGAGGTGGCCGCGGCCATCGGACCGCGCCTGGCCAAGGACGCCGTAGGCGCCGAGCTCGACGGCCGCAAGATCGATCTGCGCCTGCCGCTGACTCAGGGGGGAGCGTTCCGCATCTTCACCGTCAAGAGCCCCGAGGCGGGCGAGTTCATCCGCCACAGCGCCGAGCACGTGCTGGCCGACGCCGTCAAGCGCCTGTGGCCGGAGGCGGAGATCGACGCCGGCCGCAAGGACCACACGGAGAAGTTCCAGTACGACTTCCGCTTCCCGCGCGCCTTCACCCCCGAGGACCTGGAGAGGATCGAGGAGCAGATGCGCGAGATCCTCACCGAGGGCAGCGAGTTCGAGCGCATCGAGGTGTCGCGCGAGGATGCCGAGCGCATCTTCCACGAGATGGGCGAGACCCTGAAGGTGGAGCGCCTGAAGGAGATCCCCGCCGGCGAGACGATCACCCTCTACCGCGACGGCCGCTTCACCGACCTCTGCCGCGGCCCGCACGTGCAGAGCCTGGCGCAGGTCGGCGCGGTGAAATTGCTGGAGGCCTCCGGCGTCTACTGGAAGGGGGACGAGAACAACGAGCGGCTGCAGCGCATCTACGGCACCGCCTTCGCCAGCCGCCAGGAGATGGACGAGTACCTGGAGCGGCTGGAGCAGGCGCGCGCCCGCGACCACCGGCGGCTGGGCCAGGAGCTGGACCTCTTCAGCTTCAACCCGCTGGCGCCGGCCATGCCGTTCCTGCACCCGAAGGGGGCGTCGATCTACAACGCCCTCGTCGACTACGTGCGCGAGCTCCACGCCCGCCACGGCTACGGCGAGGTGATCACGCCGCAGATCCT
>DATBGJ010000256.1:0-2520 GCA_036558045.1 Thermoanaerobaculia bacterium | reverse complement strand
GGATGGTGGCGGCGCGTTCGGGACGGAAGCCGAGGTCCACATCGAGCACGCGGAGGAAGCTGCGGATCAGCAGTCCGGCTCCGACCAGCAGCACACACGCGAACGCGACTTCGGTAACGACGAGCAGGCTGCGCACCCAGGCGCGGCCGCGGCCTTCGGTGGAGCCGCGGGAAGTCTCCTTGAGCGCGGCGTGGAGAGCGCCGGCGGATGCGTGGATCGCGGGGGCGAGGCCGAACACGAGGCCCGTGACGACGGCCATCAGAATGGTGAAGCCAAGCGCAGCGCCATCCAGCCGCACGGTCTGCAGCAGAGGCAGGCTGATCGCGTCGAGGCCGGCGAGGGCGCGCGTTCCGGCGGCGGCGAGAGCGATGCCGAGGGCGGCGCCCAATCCGGAGAGCACGAGGCCCTCGGTGAGCATCTGGCCGAGGAGGCGGCGGCGTCCGGCGCCAAGCGCGGTACGGATGGCGATCTCTTTCTGCCGGGCGGCGGTGCGCGCCAGCAGCAGGTTGGAGAGATTGGCGCAGACAATCAGCATGACCACGGCGACGGCTCCGGCGAGCGCGGCCAAGGCGAGGCGCAGCCGTCCGCTGACGTGTTCGGCGAGCGGGCGGACGTGGCCCTCGAAGGTGTTGCGCTCGCGGTGGGCCCTGGAGATCTGGGGAGCGACGACCGAGATCTCCGCCTGTGCCTGCGCCGCGGAGACGCCGGGCTTGAGGCGGCCGATCATGGCCATGGTGTTGCCCCAGCGGTCCGTCTCCGGGCTGAGGGGGAACGGGAAGTAAAGATCCACATGCGTGCCGGGGGCGAAGACCGATCCGAAGTCGAACCAGGCGGGCAGGACGCCGGCGACGGTGTAGGCCTCGGAATCGATGGTGAGCTTGCCGCCGACGATGGAGGGGTCGGACGCGTAGCGGCGCTCCCAGAGGCCGTGGCCCAGCAGGACCGCTTTGGGGCCGTGCCACTTGCACTCGTCCTCGGTGAAGAGGCGGCCGAGCTGCGGGTGGACGCCGAGGGTCTGGAAGAAATTGGCGGAGACGGGGACGCCGGTGACACGCACGGAGTCACCGCGGCCGCTGATGACGTTGTCACCGGCGCCGTAGAAGGCCATGTAGCCGGCGAGATCGGTGAAGGAACTGGTGCGCTCGCGCAGGTCGAGCATGTGGCCGACCTGGGTGGTCTGTCCGGAGAGGCCGCTGACGTCCTCGTTGGCGATCCAGACGAGGCGGTCGGGCTCGTTGAAGGGCAGGGGGCGGAGGAGCATGGCGTTCACGACGCTGAAGACGGTGGCCGAGGCGCCGATGCCGAGGCCGACGATGGCGATGGCGAAGGCGGCGAATCCGGCCTCGCGGCGAAGGGTGCGAAAGGCGTAACGGAGGTCGCGGAGGACGGTGAGTAGAAGGTGCATGGGCGGCTTCTTTCAAGATCGCAAGAAACGGCGCGGGGACGCGCCGTTGCGGAGCTGGAGCTCCGCCCCACTAAACGACTTGGACGGTGCAGAAGGAAGACGGATAGCCTCAATAGGCCCAGCGCCAGAGGCCGGCGCCGATGGTGAAACCGGCGCCGACGACCGCGAAGAGTACGAGGTCGCCCTTTTTGAGCTTGCCCTGCAGGATGGCGTCGCGAGTGGCGAGCGGGAGGGTGGCGGCGGTGGTGTTGCCGTACTGCTCGATATTGATGATGACCTTTTCGGGCTCGAGGCCGATACGCTCGGCGGCGCTGGTGATGATGCGCTTGTTGGCCTGGTGCGGGATCATGACGGCGATGTCGTCCCTGGTCAGGCCGTTGCGCTCGAGGACTTCGCGGCAGACCTCCTCCATCTTGCGGACGGCGTATTTGAAGACGGCGGCGCCATCCTGGTGAACGTAATGGAGACGGCGGTCGATGGTGTCGTGAGAGGCGGGGAGGCGGCTGCCGCCGGCGGGCATCCTGAGCGAATCGCCGCCGGAGCCATCGATCTCGCCGACGAAGTCGATATAGCCGAAATCCTCGCCGTCGGCCACGGGCTCGAGGAGCATGGCTCCGGCGCCGTCGCCGAATAGGACGCAGGTGGCGCGGTCCTTATAGTCGATGATGCGGCTCATGGTGTCGGAGCCGATGACGAGCACCTTGCGGTGCGTGCCGGCGGCGATGAGGTGGGCGCCGGTGGTGATGCCGTAGAGGAATCCGGAGCAGGCGGCGACGAGGTCGAATCCCCAGGCGCCGCGCGCGCCGAGCGCGTTCTGGACCAGACAGGCGGTGGAGGGGAAGAAATAATCGGGCGTGACGGTGCAGACGATGATGGCCTCGACTTCGGTCGCGGGGACGCCGCGCTGGGCGAGGGCGCAGCGGGCGGCCTCGATGGCCATGTCGCTGGTGGCGATCTCGGGCGCGGCGATGTGGCGCTCACGGATGCCGACACGGGTCATGATCCACTCGTCGTTGGTCTCGACGAGCTTCTCGAGGTCCTGGTTCGTGAGCAGGCCGGGCGGCGTATAGCAGCCCAGCGCGGTGATTTTCGCCTTAGCCATTTCGGGTGTAAGA
>DATBGJ010000255.1:0-3231 GCA_036558045.1 Thermoanaerobaculia bacterium | reverse complement strand
CCTTGACGGTCGACGAGGGCTGGATCACCGGATCGTCAGGCCGCATCGAGCGCTTTCGAGACGCCGCGAGGCGATATCGCGAGGAGACCGGCCCGGTGGAGGTCACGATCCACCACGAGCCGCCGGAATGGCAGACCTTCGACGAGTCCACCTACCGCGGCGCCGCCTATCCCACCTACGCCTGGGGCGCGGACGTCGTCGAGGTGGAAGTCGATAGCGACACGCTGGCGGTGCGCCCTGTTCAGGTGACCGCGGTGTGCGAGGTGGGCCGGGCGATCCACAAGACCCTGTGCGCCGGGCAGATCGAAGGCGGCACCCTGCAGGCTCTCGGCTGGGCGCTCATGGAAGAGATCAAGCTGCAGGACGGCCGCTACTTGAACGACCGCCTCGCCACCTACATCATCCCGACCGCGAAAGACAGCCCGCGCATCGACGTCCACCTCTTGGAGCACGCCTGGGAAGGCGGCCCCTTCGGCGCCAAGGGAGTCGGCGAGCTGCCCATGGACGGCGGCGCCCCGGCGGCCGTGCAGGCGATCGAGAACGCTACGGGAATCCTGGTGGATGAGATCCCCGCGACGCCGGAGCGGCTGTTTAGGGCTCTGAGAAGCTCGAGCGTTCTGCCCTTCGAGACCTCACCCCCTGGCCCCCTCTCCAGCGGAGCTGGAGAGGGGGAACAGTCATGAAAACCACTTTCACCCTGAACAGCCAACCGGTCGAGGTCGAGGGCCATCCCATGGAGCGCCTGCTCGACGTGCTGCGCGAAAATCTCGGCCTGACCGGCACCAAGGAAGGCTGCGGCGAAGGCGAATGCGGCGCCTGCACGGTGAGGATGGATGGCGAACCGGTGCTCTCCTGTCTCGTACCCCTCTTTCAATGCGAGGGCCGGCGAATCGAGACGATCGAGGGCATCGCCGAAGGCCCGGCGCGCGAGTTCCTGGAGCGCTTCGTCGCCACCGGCGGCGTCCAGTGCGGCGCCTGCACGCCGGGGATCATCGTCACCGGCTGGGCACTCCTCGAACGCAATCCGGAGCCGAGCCGCGACGAGGCTCGCGAGGCTCTGGCGGGCAATCTCTGCCGCTGCACGGGGTACGAAGGAATCCTGCGCGCGCTGTGTCCGGAGCCGGAGCGGTGACGATCGCTCTCCGTCCGCGAACGCTCGAAGAGGCTGTCCGTCAGCTCGCGGAAGATCCGGCCTTGGTTCCCACCGCCGGCTGTACGGATCTGATGGTGCGCGGCCCCGAAGCCCTCCACAAGATGGACCGGGTCCTCGATCTACTGGCCGTCGACGAGCTGCGCGGCATCCGCGAGACCGAAGGCGCGCTGGAGATCGGCGCCACCACCTCCTTCAGCGAGATCCGTCGCGCGGCCGCGGTGCGAAACGCCTTTCCTTCCCTCGCCTCGGCCGCGTCAGTGGTCGGCGGCTGGCAGATCCAGAACCGCGCGACCCTTGGCGGCAACATGGCGAACGCCAGCCCGGCCGGCGATTCGCTGCCCGTGCTCCTCGCCTTGGACGCGATCGTCGTCGCGGCCGGCTCGCAGGGCACCCGCGAGATCCCCTACGCCGAGTTCCACACCGGCTACCGCAAGACCGCCCTGCGGCCGGGGGAGATCGTCGCCTCGGTTCGGCTGCCTTATCTGCCGCAAGGCACAGTCCAGGCCTTCCGCAAGGTGGGGACGCGCGAGGCGCAGGCGATCAGCAAAGTCGTCGTCGCCATGGCCGGCCGCATCGAGGATGGCCGCGTCGCCGACCTGCGCCTCGGCGCCGGCAGCATCGCGGCGGTGCCCGTGCGCCTGCGCGCAGCCGAAGAAGCGTCGCGGGGATTGCCGCCCGCCGAGGCCGCGGATCTCGCCGGACGCGCGGCGGCGGGCGAGGTGACGCCGATCGACGACGTGCGCTCCACCGCGGAATACCGCCGCTTCGCCCTCGACCGCGTGGTGCGGCGGCTGGTGCTGGGAATGGGCTAGATCGATGCCGACCACTTTGAACGAAGACGCGATCCGCAGCATCTCGCAACGCTTACGCGACGCCAACCTCGCGTTTGCGCGGCGTTATCCCGGCGAGTCCGACCGGCGCCAGGCTGTCCATACCGTCTATGGCGGAGCCCATCTGTTCAAGGCTGACACCGCGGCGCGGCTGGGGGTGCTCGCGATACGGGCGTTCGAGGAGTACGCGCCGGCTGCGGCGGATCTCGCGGAAGCGATCGGCCTGCCGGAAAGGCTCGCCCCGACCATCCACGCCCGCGTCGCGGAGAAGCTGCACCGCGAGGCGGTCGAGGACTTCCGTGCGGATTTCGAGGACGGCTACGGCAATCGTCCGGACGCGGAGGAGGACGGCCACGCTGAAGCCGCCGCGCGGGAAATGGCGGCGGGCATGGCCGCCGGCAGCCTTCCACCCTTCATCGGCATCCGCATCAAGCCGTTCACGGAGGAGCTGCGAGAGCGATCGCTGCGTACTCTCGACTTGTTCCTGACTACGCTGACGAGAGAGTCCGCGGGCCGGCTGCCGGCGAGCTTCGTCGTCACGCTTCCCAAGGTGACCTTCCCGGATCAGGTCTCCGCGCTGGCCGATCTCTTCGATCTCCTGGAGCCCGCGCTCAGCCTTCCCGCCGGCTCGCTGCGGCTGGAGATCATGATCGAGATGCCGCAGGCGATCTTGAACGAGCGCGGCGAGTCGAACCTGCCGTTGCTCGCCGAGGCGGCGCGCGGCCGGTGCGTGGCCGCGCACTTCGGCACCTACGACTACACCGCCTCCTGCAACATCACGGCGGAGCACCAGTCGATGACCCACCCGGTGTGCGACTTCGCCAAACACATGATGCAGGTCGCCTACGCCGGTACAGGGCTGTGGTTGTCGGACGGCGCCACCAACGTCCTCCCGGTTCCACCGCATCGCGCGGCCAAGGATGGGCTGCCGCTGACTCCAGCACAGCTCGAGGAAAATCGTACGGTTGTGCATCGCGCCTGGCGTCTCCACGCCGAGCACGTCCGCCACTCGCTCGTCGGCGGTTTCTATCAAGGCTGGGACCTGCACCCGGCGCAGCTCGTCACTCGGTATGCCTCACTGTACTGGTTCTTTTTGGAAGGCCTCGACGCCGCGTCGGACCGCCTCCGCAACTTCGTCCAGAAAGCGGCTCAGGCCACATTGGTCGGCGAGGTCTTCGACGACGCCGCGACGGGACAGGGCCTCCTCAACTACTTCCTGCGCGCCATCAACTGCGGCGCGATCACGGA
>DATBGJ010000254.1:0-4344 GCA_036558045.1 Thermoanaerobaculia bacterium | reverse complement strand
ACATGCCGGAGATGGACGGCGTCGCCGCGGCGGCGGCGATCCGTGCCCGCGAGGCCGCGACCGGCGCGCACCTCCCCATCCTCGCCCTGACCGCCAGCGCCGGCGACGGCGACGAGGAGCGCTGCCTGGCGGCGGGCATGGACGGCTTCATCACCAAGCCGGTCCGCGCCGAGGACCTGATCGCGCGCGTCGAGACCGCGGCCGGCGGCGGTGCGCGGGCGCCGGAGCCCTCGCCGGCGGCGGCCGGCGGCGGCGAGGGCCTGGGCCGCAAGCTCAACGGGCTCTTCATCGCCGACGCGGCGCGGCTCTGCGACGAGATCCGCGACGCCGTGGCGCGGCGGGACGGCGGCGCTCTCCAGGCCGCGGCGCACCGCCTGCGCGGCTCGGCCGGCTACTTCGCGGCCCAGCGTGCCTTCGAGCTGGCGGCCCGCCTGGAGCAGCGCGGCCGGGAGAGCGACTTCGACGCCGGCACCGAGCAGCTCTGCCGGGAGCTCGCCGAGGAGCTGGCCCGCCTCGACAAGGCCGTGAAAACGGTTTGAGCCCCGCGGCGCGTGGTAAAATCTGTCCCACTTCGTTGGTGCTCTGATTTCCTCTTCTACGTGGGGCTGTTGACGCTGCGGAGCTCAGGTGGTAGCGCGGCTCTGCCTTCCTGTGACGACAGCGGGTGGGATGCGTATCACCTGGAAGCAGGTTTCAGGGTGAGCTGGGGGTGAAGAGGCGATCGATGGCACGCAAGCGCACTTTGCAGTCCCTGCTGCGCGATCCGAGGCGCGCGGCGGAAGAGGCCCTCAGCGCGGGCGACCGCGCGGGGGCCATGGACTGGTTCGCCCGCGCCAAGGACTGGCAGCAGGCGGCGCAGCTCGCCGCCGAGGTAGGCAACGACGAGGATCTGGTCCGCTACTCGCTGCTGGCCGCGCTCGGCCGGCTCCCCGAGGACGGCCTCCCCGACACGCTGAAGGCGGCCGAGCTGCTGGTCTCGCGCGGCCATCGCAAGGAGGCGGTGCTGCTCTTCGAGCGGGCGGGGGCCTATCTGCAGGCCGGGGAGTCGGCCCTCGCGCTGCGCCAGACGCTCCGCGCCGCGCGCTACTTCAAGCGCGCCGGCGCCTGGATGCAGGTGGTGCGGTGCTACGAGGAGGCCGGCAAGCTGCGCGAGGCCCTGCACGCCGTGGAAGAGGGCATCCTGAGCGCCGAGCGCACGGCGGGCGGCGCCTCGGCGGGCGTGGACCGCATCAAGGAGCTGAACATGGTGCGGGCGGACCTGCTGCTGCGGCTGGGCCGCGGCGAGTCGGCCGCCCAGGTCCTCAGCTCCATCGGTCCCAGCGCCCGCGCCGCCGAGCTGCTCGAGCGCGGCGGCCGTTGGGGCGAGGCGCTGCAGGTCTACCTCCAGCTCGGCCAGATCGAGGAGGCGTCGCGCCTCGCGGCGAGGGCGCCGAACCGGGAGCGCTGGCAGGCGCAGATCTATTTGCAGACCGGCCGGCCGGCCGAGGCCGGCGACCTGCTGGCCCAGATCGGGCTCGCCCGCGAGGCCGCCGAAGCCTACGAGGCGGCGCAGGACTGGGGCCGCGCCGCCTACCGCTGGGAGGCCGCCCAGGAGCCGCTGCGCGCCGCCGAGGCCTACGAGAAGGCCGGCCGGCCGCGCGACGCCGCGCGCTGCTACGAGGCGGCCGGCAAGCCCGAGCGGGCCTCTCAGCCCTCCCCCGAGAGAGAGGGGGGTTCCAAAGACACCCGGAGACCGGTCTCCGGCCAGCCGCGCACCGGAGGCTCGCGCGCGGTCGCCTCGCGGGGACGGGGAGCCCAGCCGTTGCAGGCGGCGCGGGATCATCTCGCGGCCGGCGATACGGCCGCGGCCGGCCGCCTGCTGATGAAGATGCAGCCGGGGGAGCCGGGCTTCGCCGAGGGCGCCGTGCTGCTGGCGCCGCTGCTGCTCGAGGAGGGGTTCTACGGCGACGTCCTCGAACGCCTGCGCCGCATTCCCGCGGCGGGGACGCCGCCCGAGGTCGAGATCGAGCGCCATTACTGGGAAGGCCGCAGCCTCGAAGCCCTGGGCCGCGCCCAGGAGGCGATCGCCTGTTTCGAACGGGTGGCGGCGCGCGATCCGCGCCATCGCGACGTCGGCGAGTGGCTGCGGCGGCTGCAGAGCTCGCCGACGCAGGTGCTGCCGACCAGCCGGCCGGCTGGTATGGGCCCGGGCGGCGGCGAGCTGCGGGTGGGCGGCCGGCTGGCCGGCCGTTACGAGATCCTCGCCGAGCTGGGGCGGGGCGGCATGGGCAAGGTCTACAAGGCCCGCGACCTCGAGCTCGGCGAGACCGTCGCCATCAAGACCCTGCTCGCTCCCGTCCAGACCGGCTCGGACGAAGAGACGCGGCTGCTGCGCGAGGTCCAGATCTGCCGCCGCATCAGCCATCCCAACGTGGTGAGGGTGTACGACCTCGGCCGCTTCGTGGGCGGCCTTTTCGTCACCATGGAGTACATCGAGGGGCGCGGGCTGGACGACCTGATCGAGAGAGAATCGCCGCTCTCCTTCACGCGCGTCCGCTTCCTGCTCACCGAGATCGCCGCCGGGTTGTACGAGGCCCACACCCAGGGCGTCGTGCACCGCGACCTCAAGCCCAGCAACGTCCTGGTGACCAGCGGCCGGGTGAAGATCCTCGACTTCGGCATCGCCTCCATGTCCGGCCTCGGCGCGCGGCTGACGCAGAGCGGCTTCGCCATGGGCTCGCCCATGTACATGTCGCCCGACCAGATCCTCGGGCGCGAGCTCGACGGGCGGTCCGACCTCTACGCCCTCGGCATCCTCGCCTACACCCTGATCGCCGGCCGCGAGCCCTACGATCCCGTCGAGACCCGGGTGCTGGTGCTCAAGCAGTTGCAGGAGGCGGTGCCGGACATCCGCCGCTTCCGCCGCGAGACCCCGGAGGCGTGGGTGGCCTTCCTCGACCGTCTCCTCGCCAAGGAGCCCGCGGAGCGGTTCCAGTCGGCGCAGGAAGTGCTGGCGGCGCTGGCGACGCTGCCGGGATGAGAGGGCTTCACGGCGGGTACATCGCCGGCGGGCGGTCGAAGTCGACCCAAAGGTGCTGGGGTAAGCTCAGCGCGAGATCGGGCTGCAAGTCCAACTCACTGCACATCACACATCGAAAGGAAAGTGGTCATGCCCGCAAGCACAATCCGACTTCACCAAGTACTTCGTGCGACACCTGAAAGAGTTTATCGAGCATTCCTCGATCCCGACGCAATGGTCAAATGGCTTCAGCCGAACGGCTTCACCGGCAAGGTTCATCAGATTGATGCCAAAGTAGGCGGCACCTACAAGATGTCGTTCACAAATTTCACCACAGGGCATAGCCACTCTTTTGGCGGAGAGTATCTCGAATTGGTGCCAAACGAACGCATTCGGCACACGGATAGATTCGATGACCCGAGCTTGCCCGGAGAAATGCAGACGACGGTTTCCTTGAAGCAGGTGTCCGTCGGAACCGAGTTGAACGTCGTGCAGGAAGGAGTACCCGAAGTCATTCCGCCCGAGGCCTGCTATCTTGGCTGGCAAGAATCGCTCACGCTGCTTGCGCAGCTCGTCGAGGCAGAGATTCCAGAGTAACCATGGAACCCAGCGCCTTGATGACTTCTCCTTAGAGGTCAGGGCCGACGATGAGCTCAAAATCTCGTAAAAGCACCTGCGGACGTTCCCCGAGCAGCCTGACTTTGAAGGGCTGCGCCATGAAAGAAGGCTTCTCGGGGAAGTTAAGCCTCAAAGTTTCGGGAAACGGCTGGAACCTATTTAGAGCGGTTGGCCGGCGAACCACCACGCTCTGGAGTCGCAACGTTGCCCACTCTACTACCCTTGCGCTGGCCGCGAGTCTCTTCTCCATAGATATGTACATGCAACCGTCGCCCTCCCCCTCGAACTCACGCCTGAACTGGCGGCCTGATGAAGAAGCCGATCAAGGTCAGAGCGGTTGCGACGTAGCCGAGCAGCCGCGGAACGAGAAACTGGTGGATGTCAGGGTTCTCCCCACTGAAAAATCCCCACAGCATAAAGGGCGCCGCGATGCTTGCGCCAATGATGAAGAGCCATCGTTTCGGATAGGCAAAGGCTAGGACGAGGAAAACGATGTTCGATGCGAAGGTAACGACGAAGAACAGTGTCCAGCCGGGGCTGGTTTGAGAGATCAATCGCACCATGGAGAGCATGCTGAAGACCTTGTCTTCTGCCCCAAACCCGAGGTCCCCTCCGACTTTCATGCGAAAAGCCGGGACGAACCAGAGCACGATGTTCATGCTGTAACCCAGCACGAACAACCGCCTGAGCATGCCGTATCGCATCAGGCCTGTGTTGTTAATCGGCTC
>DATBGJ010000253.1:0-8119 GCA_036558045.1 Thermoanaerobaculia bacterium | reverse complement strand
GCGTAGATCCTCTAAGATTCATTCGTCCGATAGAACCGGCTTCCCCATGCGCGTCCACTTCACCAACCTAGGCTGCAAGTTGAACCAGGCGGAGATCGAGCGCCTGGCGCGCGAGTTCACCGCCGCCGGGCACGCGGTGGTGGGCTCGCTCGCGGAGGCGGACCTCCACGTCGTCAACTCCTGCACCGTCACCCACCTCGCGGCCCACGACTCGCGCAAGGCGGCCGGACGGGCGCGGCGGCGGGGCCTGCCGGCGCGCACGGTGCTCACCGGCTGCCACGTCGCCGCGCACCCGCAGGAGGCGGCGCGCATCGCCGGCGTGGACCTCGTCGTCCCCAACGCGGAGAAGGACCGTCTCCTCGCTCGCGTCCACGCGGCGTTCCCCGAAACAGTACCGGCGGAGCCGCCGGTACCTTGCGCCGCGCCGCCGTTCGGCCATACCCGCGCCCTGGTCAAGGTGGAGGACGGCTGCAACATGCGCTGCTCGTTCTGCGTCATCCCCGCGACGCGCGGCGCGCAGCGGAGCCGGCCGCTCACCGAGGTGGTGGCCGAGGTGCGCCAGCTCGTGCGGCGGGGCTTCCGGGAGGTCGTGCTGACGGGCGTGCAGATCTCCGCCTACCGCTGGGGAGAGGAGCGCCTCGCCGGGCTCGTGCGTGCCATCCTGGCCGAGACGGACGTCCCCCGCCTGCGCCTCACCTCGATCGCCCCGTGGGATCTGGAGGACGGGCTCCTCGAGCTCTGGCGGCACCGCCGTCTCTGCCGCCATCTCCACCTGTCGCTGCAGAGCGGCTCGACGGCCACGCTGCGGCGTATGCGCCGGCCGTACACGGCGGAGAGCTACCTCGGCCTCCTGGAGCGGGTGCGCGCGGCGGTCCCGGGCGCCGCCGTCACCACGGACGTCATCGTGGGCTTCCCCGGCGAGAGCGAGGAGGAATTCGCCGCGAGCCTCGCCACCGTCGAGGCGGCCCGCTTCGCCAAGGTGCACGTCTTCCCCTACTCCCCCCGTCCTGGAACCGAGGCCGAGACGATGCCCGGCCAGGTCTCCCCCGTGATCAAGAAGGAGCGCATGGAGAGGATGCTCGCCGCCGCCGCCCGCGCCGAGCGCGAGTTCCAGCAGTCCCATCTCGGAAGGCGGGAGACGGTGCTTTGGGAGAGGCCGAAGGGAGGAATGGGCCAGGGCCTCACCGATAACTACCTCCGCGTCCTCTGCCGGGACGGCGCGGCCCTCCGCAACCGCTTCAGCGAAGTGGAGCTGGCGGCGATCGCCGAGGGCGGCATCGCGGGAAAGATTGTGGCGTAAAGGACCTCAAGGACAGCAAGGGACTCCAAGGACAGGTCCGTGCTTGTCCGTGCCCGTCCGTGTCAGTCTGTGTCGCCTTTAGGGAAAGGTCATGCCGGTCGACAACCAGCTCTACGACGAGATGGCCGATTCCTGGTGGGACGAGTCGGGCTTCCTCCACGTCCTGCGGGGGATCAACCCGGCGCGCTTCGGCTACATGCGGCGGATCCTCCTGGAAGAGGTCGGGCTCGACCCGCGCGGCAAGAAGACCCTCGACGTCGGCTGCGGCGGCGGCCTGCTGGCCGAGGAATTCGCGCGGCTCGGCTGCGCGGTGACGGGCATCGATCCCTCGGCGAAGTCCCTGGCGGCGGCCCGCTCCCATGCCAAGGCGGCGGGCCTCGCCATCGAGTACCGCCAGGCCTCCGGCGAGAGCATTCCGTTTCCCGACGCAACGTTCGACGTCGTTTACTGCTGCGACGTCCTCGAGCACGTGCAGGACCTGGGGAGGGTCATCGGCGAGATCTCCCGCGTCCTCGAGCCGGACGGGATCTTCCTCTACGACACCATCAACCGCACCCGCGAGAGCTGGCTCGTCATGATCAAGCTCTTCCAGGACTGGGACTGGACGAGCCTCATGCCGCCCAACCTCCACGACTGGCGCATGTTCATCAAGCCGGAGGAGCTGCTCTCCGTGCTGGCCGCCCACGGCCTGGAGAACCGGGGGCAGACCGGTCTCGCGCCTTCGACGAATCCGCTCCGTACCATCCGCATCCTCCGCGCCCGCAAGCGGGGAGAGATCAGTTCCTTCGAAGCCACGCGGCGGATCGGTCTGCGGGAGAGCCGGGACAAGGCCGTGCTCTACGCGGGGTACGCGCGCAAGGCGGCCTAGGCCTGGATTTCCTCGAGTGTGCTACAAAGCCTCCCATGTTCCTCGCCGCCGCCGTTCAGCTCACCTCGACGTCCGACGAAGAAGCCAACTGGGAGAGCGCCCGGGCGCTGATCGAGCGCGCCGCCGGATACGGCGCCCGCTTCGTCGCCACGCCCGAGAACACCAACTATCTCGGTCCGCACGCGGAGAAGGTGCGGCGCGCCGAGGCTCTCGACGGCAAGACCTGCACCCGCTTCGCCGAGCTCGCCCGGCGGCTCGGCATCCACCTCCTGCTCGGCTCGTTCAACGAGAAGAGCGACGAGGAGGCGCGCTGCTACAACACCAGCATCTTCTTCTCGCCGCAGGGGGAGATCCTCGGCACCTACCGCAAGATCCACCTCTTCGACGTCGACGTGCCGGGCGGCGTGCGCTTCGCCGAGTCCGCCACCTGCAAGCCGGGCGAGGCGACGGCGGTCGTCGCGACGCCGCTCGGCCGCTTCGGCCTCACCATCTGCTACGACCTGCGCTTCGCCGAGCTCTACCGCCGGCTGGTGGACGAAGGCGCGGAGATCCTGATGATCCCTTCCGCCTTCACGCTCGCCACCGGCAAGGACCATTGGGAGCCGCTGGTGCGCGCCCGCGCCATCGAGACCCAGTGCTGGGTCATCGCCCCGGCCCAGCACGGCCGCCACGACGACGGCGGCCTGACCCACACCTGGGGCCACGCGATGATCGTCGATCCCTGGGGGATCCCCGCCGCCACGGCCTCCGACGGCCCCGGCCTCGCCCTGGCCGAGATCGACCTCGACCGCGCCGCCCGCGTGCGCGAGGCGATCCCGGTGGCGCGGCACCGGCGGGTGTGAGGGGAACGATAGAATACCCCCCGAGCACGCCATGAAATCCAACTACCAGCTCCTCAAGCTCTGGTTTCTCGCCGCCGTGCCGCTGACCAAGGACGCGGTCCACGTCTACATCGGCTTTCTCTGCCTGCTCGCCGCCCTGATCGTCCTCCGCCGGCGCCTGACGTCGTACCAGGCCTTGATCCCCGGGCTGCTGGTGTCGATCACGATGGAGATCTTCGACCTGCGGGACGGCTACGGCTGGACCGCCAGCGTCCACGACCTCGTCAACACCAACCTGATGCCTTTCGTGCTGGTGACGCTCGCCCGTCTGCAGACCTTCAACCTGTAGCTGAAGAGGCCGCCTCGCGCGCCGCGCCGCGGGCCTCGGCGAGGAGCCGCGAGAGGACGCCGGGATCGACCGGCTTGATGAGGTAGAAATCGAAGCCCGCCTGCAGGGCGCGCCGGCGATCCTCGGGCTGGCCGTAACCGGTCATGGCGATGAGGGAGATCGCCTCTTCGCCGAGGATCGAACGGATGCGGCGGGCGACCTCGTTGCCGTCGATGCCGGGCAGGCCGATGTCGATCAACGCCACGTCGGGCCGGGTGGAGAAGGCCATCTCCACTCCCGCCGGACCGCTCTCGGCCAGCGACACGCGGTGGCCCCAGATCTCCAGCAGGTCGCGCAGCGACTCGCGGCCGTCCAGGTTGTCCTCGACCACCAGGACGTGGAGCCCGGCCGGCGGCTCGGCGGGGCGGGGCTTGGGCTTGAACACCGCCGCCCTGGCTTCCTTCTCGGCGCGCGGCAGGCGGACGACGAACTCGCTGCCGCGCCCGGGGCCCTCACTGCGCGCCTGGACGCTGCCGCCGTGCATCGCGATCAGGCTGCGCACCAGCGGCAGTCCCAGTCCCAGCCCGCCCTCGGAATGGTGGCGCGAGCTCTCGACCTGCGCGAAGGGCTCGAAGATCGTCTCCAGCGCCTCCTGGGAGATGCCGATGCCGGTGTCGCGCACGCGCAAGACGACCTCCTCGCCTCTCGCCTCCAGGCGCAGGGAGATGCGGCCGCCGCGGGGCGTGTACTTGATGGCGTTCTGCACCAGGTTGCAGATCACCTGCTCGAGCCGCACCGGATCCCCCTGCACCACCGCCGGCTCGGTGTGCACCTCCAGCTCCAGCCCGTTGCTGCGCGCGAGGGCGGCCATGCCGAGCTCGGTGAGACAGCGGTCGGCGACCTCGCGGAGGTCCACCGTCCGGCGCTTGAGGATGATCTTGCCGAGGGTGACGCGGGAGACGTCGAGCAGGTCGTCGACCATGCGCACCAGGTGCTGCGTCTGGCGCAGGATGACCTCCCGCTGGCGCGCGGCCCGTTCGTCCTTGATCCCCACCTGGTCGAGCACGAAGAGGGCGTTGCGGATGCCGGCCAGCGGATTGCGCAGCTCGTGGCCGAGCATGGCGAGGAACTCGTCCTTGCGGCGGTCCGCCTCGGCCTGGCGCTGCAGCAGGTCGCGCACTTCGTACTGGCGGTTGCGGGCGCGCAGGGCCGCCTTGATGGCGCTCACCAGCGTGCTCAGCCGCACCGGCCGCTCGAGGATGGTGGCATTGCCCGGCACCAGGCTCTCGATCGCCCGTTCGCTGCTCTCGCCGCCGCGGGTGAAGACGACGAGCGGCAGGTCCGACCACGGCGGCTGCGCGCGCAGGACCTGCAGCAGGCGGGCCGTCATCTCGGGATGGAGCGCTTCGTCGCCAAGGATCACGGCGCCGGCGCCCGCCGCCATCTCGCGGAAGAGCTCCTCGGCGCTGCCGCAGGCGAGGCTGGGCACGTCCATCGAGGCCAGGAGCTGGCAGGCGAGGACCGCGTCCCGGCCGGTGGGCGCCAGCACCAGGACGCGCTGTTCCCGCATCTCCCGCTCAGGCAAGAGAGCTCTCCCCGTTGGCGCCGGCGGGGCGCAGCAGCGGCTCGGCGTCGCCCTTGTATTGCAGCCGCCCGCTGAGCACGCCCTGGAACTCCTTGATCTCCCGCCCGATCTTCAAGCCGCCGGCGCCGAGGCACAGCTCGCGCACGCTGCTCTCGTGGACGCCCGCCCGCCGCTTGACCAGCGAGATGGCTTTGCGCACCTCGCCGAAAGCCTCGAAGTAGCGCAGCAGGATCACCGTGTCGGCGAGATAGGAGAGGTCCACCGGCGACTGCAGATCCTCGCCCAGCAGGCCCGCCTGGGCCATCACCAACACGGTCAGAACGCCCTGCTGACTGAGATACGCCAGCAGCTCGTGCAGGTGCAGCACGAGATGGCGTTCGTCGGGCATGGCGTGCTGGTAGCCGTTCAGGCTGTCGATCACCACCATGCGGACCCCGCCCTCCACCTGACAGCGCACGTCGTGGGCGAACTGCCCCGGCGAGAGCTCGGCCGGATCGATCTGGCGGATCGCGACCCGGCCCTGCTCGATCACCTTGCGCAGGCCGAAGCCGAGTTGCTCGGCACGGTGGAGCCAGGTGGTCGGCAACTCGTCGAAGGTATAGACGGCGACGCGGTCGCCCTGGCGCGCCGCCGCCGCGACGTACTGCGCCGCGAGCGTCGACTTGCCGGCGCCGGAAGGCCCGAGGAACATGACGCTGGTCCCGCGGTCGAGGCCGCCGCCCAGCAGCGAGTCCAACTCGCTGATGCCGCTCGCCACCACCTCCGGCACGAAATCCCGCGGATGATCGGCGGCCACCAGGCGCGGGTAGACCCGCAGGCCTCCGGTTTCGATGCGGTAGTCGTGGAAGCCGTCGCAGTAGGGGATGCCGCGCACCTTCTGCACCCGCAGGCGCCGCCGCTGCCCGCCGTAGAGCGGCACGAGCTGCTCGAGCGACAAGATGCCGTGGGTGAGGCTCTGGAGCTGGAAGTCGCCGGTGGCGGAACCCGTGTGATCGAGCAGCAGCACAGTGCAGCTCCGGCCCGTGAAGTAGTGCTTGAGCGCCAGGATCTGCCGCCGGTAGCGCAGCGAGTCGCGCGCCAGCAGCCGCATCTCGGAGAGCGAGTCGAAGGCGACCCGCTTCGGGTTGATCCGCTCGACGGTCTCCAGCACGGACCTGGTGGTCTCCGAGAGCTCCACTTCCGAGGGGTGGAAGAAGGTGTACTGCGAGTCGGCCTTGAGGCTCTCCTCGGCCGTCTGCAGCTCGCAGATGGTGATGTTGTCGAGCGACCAGCCGTGGGAGCGGGCCACGTCGCGCAGCTCCTCCTCGGTCTCGGAGAGCGTGGCATAGACGCCGGGCTCGCCCTTCCGAGCCCCTTCGAGCAGGAATTGCAACGCCAGCGTGGTTTTGCCCGCGCCGGGGTCTCCCTCGATCAGGTACATCCGGTGCACGGGGAATCCCCCGCCGAGAATACTGTCGAGGCCTTCGATACCCGTCGCGGCCCTGGGGAAGCCGTTGAAATCTCGATCGGTCATTCGTCTGCGCCTGGAGCGGGCCAAAGATCGCCGCTCCCGGATCTGCCTGCCCTTGCCGACACCTCCAGCGGCGAGGTGTCGCCCCGCGCGAGGTGCAATTCCGGTGCCTGGGGAAGTTGAAAAGGACCCAAAGGACGCCAAGGACTGGCTGTCCTCGGCGTCCCTGCTGTCCCGTCCTGGGGTAAACTCAGCCGTCCGCGACCAGCGGCCATGGATGCCGCTGCTCTGACTCGGGGTGCTCGGAGGGATCTGTTCCATGCGTTGCAGCCTTCGCTTCTCGCTCCTTCTGCTGATGTCGCTCGCCCTGGCTCTGCCCGCGGGCGCTCAGTCCTCTGCGGACCTGCAAATCCAGAAACTGGACAGCCCGGACCCGGTGCTGCCGGGAGACAGCATCACCTACGAGATCCTGCTCACCAACGCCGGTCCGGACACGGCGGAGTTCGTCACCCTCGAGGACACGCTGCCGGCGGAGGTGACGTTCCTCTCCTTGTTCGCGGACCCCTCCTGGACCTGCTCCACTCCGGCGGTGGGCTCGGGCGGCACGGTCTCCTGCTCGATCGACTCGCTCCCCGTGGGCATCTCCGACTTCTTCATCACGGTGCAGGTGGGCTCCGGCGTCACTCCGGGCACGGTCATCACCAACACGGCCACGGCCTCTGCGGAGACCCCGGACCCCGACGAGGGAGGCCCGAGCGACAGCACGGACACGACGGTGGCCGCCCCGCCGCCCGTCGCCGATCTTTCCGTGACCAAGGTGGACGATCCCGACCCGGTGATGCTGGGGGATAACCTCACCTACACCATCACCGTGACCAACAGCGGCACGATCGATGCGACCAACGTCGAGCTCCTGGATTCGCTGCCGCCGGAGACGACGTTCGAGTCGCTCTCGGCGCCCGGCGGCTGGTCGTGCGTCACGCCGGCGATGGGCGCGAACGGCGACGTCCTCTGCTCGATCGCGTCCCTCGCGCCCGGCAGCGCCGTCTTCACGCTGACGGTGACGGTCGGCTCCGGCACCACGATCTTCAACACCGCCACGGCCTCGGCGGACAACGACCTCGACGAGAGCAACAACAGCGGCAGCGCCACGACCAGCGTGATCCCGGAGGTGACGGTTTCGGGTACCAAGACGGTGACCGGCACCTTCATGCCCGGCGGCGCCGTGACCTACACCGTGGTGCTGACCAACAGCGGCCCCGGCGCCCAGGCGGACAATCCAGGCGACGAATTCACCGACGTCCTGCCGGCCACGCTGACGCTGGTGAGCGCCACCGCAAGCTCCGGTACGGCGACGGCGACCGTGGGCACCAACACGGTGACGTGGAACGGCGCGCTCGCCTCCGGCGCCTCGGTGACGATCACCATCGACGCCACCATCAATCCCGCCGTGACCCCGGGAACGACGGTCTCCAACCAGGGGATCATCGCCTACGACGCGGACGCCAACGGCGTCAACGAGTCCTCCGCAGTGACGGACGATCCATCGACCGCGGCCCCGGGCGATCCGACGTCCTTCCAGGTGGCAGCGGAGCCCCCGCCACCCCCGCCGGCCGTCGAGGTCCCGACGCTGGACGGGTTCGGACTGGCCGTTCTGGCGGCGCTGCTCTCCCTCGCCGCTGCTTGGACCTTGCGGCGGCGGATCTGAGGCCCGGACGTTCTCATCGCAAGGTCGTCGCCCGTTCTGCCGCCTTTCAGGTTAAACTT
>DATBGJ010000252.1:0-2067 GCA_036558045.1 Thermoanaerobaculia bacterium | reverse complement strand
ATCCCGCCTGGGCCAGCGCCACCGCCGCCGCCAAGCCGTTCGGCCCCGCCCCGACGACGACCGCTCGCCGCTTCATGGCTCTTCCGGAGGCGGGCCCCAGCGGCGGTAGAGGTCCGCGAGCTCGGCGCGCACCATCTGCAGCAGGTCGGTGCGGTCGCGGCGGACGGCCAGGCCGTAGGAGAAAGCCAAAGGCAGATACACGTAATCCTGCTGAAAAGTGGCGCTGTCGAAGATCTGCCGCCGCAAGCCGACGTAGTCCGGGTGGGGAAGCCAGATGAGATCGGGAGCCCGGCGCTTCAGGTAGTCGCCGCGCAGCCCATGATGGGCGATCTCCGGATCATGGAGCCCCACGAGATCCAGGATGCGGAGGTGGGGATTGCGCGCCGCCACCAGTCCGTGCTCGGAAGCGGCCAGCAGGGTTCCCTGCGGCAGCCTGGCGCCGAAGTCGGCCATCGCGCGGATGCCGTTCCACCACTCCATGCGGGGAGCCTCCGCGGCGGTCGGCAAATGGGCCGCGGCACGAGGCTGAGGGCGCAGGACGTGCCTGGCGTAAGCGCGGGCCGACGGCTCGCGCGAGATCCAGAACAGGCAGGCCAGGGGCAGGATCACCAGGGCGCGCCTGCCCATGGCGCGGCGGCGCGCGGTCCAGTCCTCCGGCGAGGCGAGGAAGCGATCGAGGCAGATCGCCGCCGGCACCACCACGAAAGGCAGGGAGGGGAAGGAGAAGCGGAACTCGAAGCCCATCACCTGCATCACCGTGAAGTAATACGCCAGGGTGAGCGCCAGGGGAATCGCGAAGGCGGCCAGGATGGGGAGCACCGGCCGCTTCACGGTCAGAGCGATGAGCAGCAGGAAAGGGGAGAGATAGGTCACGAGCTCGCACAGGTAGGTGACGGGATTCCATTCGCCCGCGTAGCCGGCGGCGAGGAGGGCGTGCTTGGCGTAGAAGGAGAGCGGGAGGGGATCTCCGAAGACCAGGATCTTCAGCCAGGTGTCGAGGGCCAGCAGAGCCAGGAACGCGGCGGCGAAAAACGCGGCCCGCCGCCAGCCGAGCTTGAACCCGAAGCCGAGGAGCAGGGCCGGAAAGAGCAGCCCGTAGAAGCCGTTGTCGGGCCGGATGAGGAAGACGAGATAGCCGCACAGCGCGGCGAGCGCGAGCCCGGCGCGGCCGCCGTCGCGCGCCCGCGTGAAGAGGACGAGCACGAGCAGGCAGTTACCGGCCAGCGACAGCATGGTGTCCATGCCGGTGGCGGCGTGGTAGGCGTAGGCGCTCTGCGCCAGCAGCAGGGCTCCCAGCACGAGGCTCAGCCAGAGCGGGGAGCGCAGGACCTTGTGGCTCACGGCGGCGCGCACGGCGAGCACCAGCAGGCCGAAGGCCGCGAGGCCGAGCAGGCCGGACGTCCACAGCAAGAGCTTGCCCGCCGCCACACCGGGCAGCAGGCGGCGGAGCGCGGCGACGAGGAAGGTGTAGGCGATGCTGGTGCAGCCGAAGGTGGAGCCCTCGCCGGGATTCCAGGCATAGCCGTCGCCGCGCACGAGGTTGTCCGCGTAGCGGACGAACATGTAGGCGTCGTCGAAGTTCGAGCTGCCGGTGACGGCGAGGCGGTAGAAGTACGAGGCGGCTACCGCCGCCGCGAGGAGCGCAGGCAGGTACACCGCGAACAGGGCGCGCGGATGTTGCGCCGCGGCGGGGAACGGCCTCGGGGGTCTTCTCTCTTCCGATGCGGAGATCAAATCACCTTCCGGAGCGCTGTTGGGCCGGGATTATAGCGGCATGGAGGATGCAACACCCTTCGGGTTTGGGAGGATTACCATGGGCATCATGACCGCCATCGATTTCGCGGCTCTGCGCGACGAGATGGTGCGCCGTCAGATCGCCGCCCGGGGAGTCCGCGACCGGCGGGTGTTGGAGGCGATGCGGGCGGTGCCGCGCGAGGCCTTCGTGCCCGAGCGGCTGGCGGAGCTCGCCTACGACGACACGCCGCTGCCGATCGGCGAGGAGCAGACGATCTCGCAACCCTACGTCGTGGCGCTGATGGCCGAGGCGCTGGAGCTCGGGCTCGCGGA
>DATBGJ010000251.1:0-2225 GCA_036558045.1 Thermoanaerobaculia bacterium | reverse complement strand
CCACGTAGAGCACCTTGCGCCAGGTCTTGCCGCCATCGACTGTCTTGAACACGCCGCGGTCGGGGTTCTCCCCCCACTCCTGGCCCAGGGCTGCCACCCAGGCGACGTTCGGATTGGTGGGGTGGAGGACGACGCGGGGGATGCGCTCCGTCTTCTCCAATCCCAGATGGGCCCAGGTCTTGCCGCCGTCGAGCGAGCGGTAGACGCCGTTGCCGATCGAGGCGCTGTTGCGCGGATTGCCCTCGCCCGTGCCCACCCAGACGATGTCCGGACTGGCCTGGTAGATGGCCACCGCGCCGATCGAGGAGACCGGCTGGTCATCGAACAGGGGATCCCAGGTGAGCCCGCCGTTGGTGGACTTCCACAGCCCACCGGTCGCGGTGCCGGCATAGACGACGTTCGGGTTCGACTCGACGGCGGCGATGGCGGCCACCCGGCCGCTCATGCCGGCGGGGCCGATCGAGCGCGCCTTCATCCCGGCCAGCAGATCGGGATCGACGGCCGCCCGGGCGGACGAGGCCAGCAGGACGAGGACGACGAAAACCAGCTTGCGCATCGGAAAACCTCCCCTGAAATCGTTCGACGCGGACATAGGAAGACCGGAGCTCCGGCGGAGCTTGTCATGGGTACGTGGGGGATTGGAGAAGGTTGCGCGTGCTCGCCTATCGTCCCGCAGCCACGATCCCGCTCGTCCCGCCGCCGCGCGCCACCGGCGGTTCCGGCGTGAAGCCGAGGAGGCCGAAGATCCTCTCGACGTACTCCTGGGTCTCGCGATACGGCGGGATGCCGCCGAAGCGTTCCACCGCGCCTTCGCCGGCGTTGTAGGCGGCGAGGATCTTCTCGACGTCGCCGCCGAAGCGCTCGGTCAGCCACTGCAGATAGCGCACGCCGGCCTGCAGGTTCTTCTTCGGATCGAAGAGGTCCTTCTTCTTCCGCAGCCCGAAGCGCCGGGCGGTATCCGGCAGGAGCTGCATGAGGCCGCAGGCTCCCTTGCGCGAGACGGCGCGCGGGTTGAACGCCGACTCGACGTGGATCATGGCGGCTACCAGGTGCGGATTGATCGAGTGGCGAAGGGCGACGTCGTAGATGAGCTGGCCGTAGGGAGAGCGCGGGACGCCGAACGCCGTATTCACCTCGATCAGCAGGTCGGTGGCGCGGTGTATGGCTTCGAGGCTGTCGACGGGCGTCCTGGGAGCGCCGGCGTCTCGCCGGCTGTCTGGCTCTGGCAGCCGCGCGGTCAGAGCCGGCGGGACGCCGGCGCTTCCAGGAGAGGTCTCTTGGACCTCCGGCTTCACGGTTTCCGTGGCGGCCGCCAGCAGCGGCGGCCGCACCGGCTGAGCCGGCGGCGCCGTGAGGTGGGCCAGGCAGAGGGGCAGGGCGCCGAAACAGAGCGGGCGCGAGCTCCTGCACAGGCGCCGGAAGAGAAAGATCATGGCTACGACGGCGGGTGCTTCTCGCTTCCTTTCCACACGTGCCTCCCGTCTAACGTGCTCACATCTGTGGGACGAGCAGGCGACGCTGCTCCGAACCTCGGGTACTGCCGGCTGGGCGGGGGGATTGATACACAACTCTCAATATGCCTGTCAACCCTCCGTCACCTTCCGGTGACACTCTCAGCACTGCCAGCCGGCGATGCGGCGCAGGCAGGCCCGCGTGTGCGCCGCCCGGTTCCGCCGCGACGGCCGCATGAGCGCGGCGAGGGCCCAGGCCAGCGGCTGCGGCTTGAAGAGGTAGTCCTCGGCGCGGCACTCCTCCAGGCCGAAGACGAGATAGGGCACGCGCAGCAGCTCCTCGCCGTCCACCTCGTCGACGATCCACTGCACGCTCACCCCAGGCTCGCCGCCGCGCAGGTAGACGACGATCATCCGCGCCGGCTCGCGGTCTTCGACGGCGAGGCGCAGGTACCAGCCGAGGAGCTTCTCCTCCAATCGCGCCGGATCGCCGGCCGCCGCCTCGACCTGCACCAGGATCGTCCGCCATTCGCCGCGGCGGGTCAGCACCTCGGCCAACAGGCCGAGATCGCGCCGCTCCTCCTCCGGCCAGTGAGCGAGCTCGCCGGGGGAGGAGAAGAGCACTCCCTCCACTCCGAGCCTGGCGATGAACCCCGGCTCGACGAGCTCCAGGAAATCGCAGAAGAACGTCCGCAACATGTCCTCGAAAGCCTGCGTATAACGGGTCAAAGATCACCTCCGCGCCTGGTCGCGTCCGGAATGGATTTCGCGCCA
>DATBGJ010000250.1:0-9705 GCA_036558045.1 Thermoanaerobaculia bacterium | reverse complement strand
CGTGCGGTGCAAGGTTGACGCTACTGTCTGCCACCGGTGCGGAGAACGCTACTTCGATCCTGAGACCGTCCGACGATTCGAAGCGGTCCGCGCCCAGGTGCTCGCCGGAGATCTGTCCGGACTGCGCACCGCTGGAGCTATCCTGGAGCCGGCAGCTTAGATAAGCGGGTTTCGATGTACGACCAGTTCTACGGCTTCCACGAGCCGCCGTTCAACATTACGCCGGACCCGCGCTTCCTGTTCTTCAGCGAGCGCCACCGCGAGGCGTACGACCACGTCCTGTTCGGCATCCGCGAGCGCAAGGGCTTCATCCAGCTCACCGGCGAGGTGGGCGCCGGCAAGACGACGCTCTGCCGGGCCGTGCTCGAAAAGCTGGGACCCAGCTACGTCACGGCGCTCATCCTCAATCCCTGCCTGACCAGCGCGCAGCTCCTGCGGGCGATCCTGCGCGAGTACGGGCTCAGCCCCAAGAACGACCGCGTCGCCTGCCTCGAGCAGCTCAACCAGTTCCTCCTCGACGAGCTCGCCAAGGGCCGCGACGTGGTGTTGCTGATCGACGAGGCGCAGGACCTGGAATCCGACCTGCTGGAGCAGATCCGGCTGCTCTCGAACCTCGAGACGGACCAGCGCAAGCTGCTGCAGATCGTGCTCATCGGCCAGCCGGAGCTGCGCGACAAGCTGAACGACCGGCGCCTGCGGCAGCTCCGCCAGCGCATCACCGTGCGCTACCATCTGGCGCCGCTGTCGCGCCAGGAGGTGGAGCGCTACATCCAGCACCGGCTGCAGGTGGTGGGCGCCAACGGCCGGCCCGCCTTCACCTCGTGGGCCATCCGTTCGATCTTCCGCTACTCGGGCGGCATCCCGCGGCTGATCAACGCCGTGTGCGACAAGACGCTGCTGGCCGGCTACGTGGAGGGCACCGATCTCCTCCGCCGGCGCGAGGTGCGGCGGGCGATCCGCGAGCTGGAAGGGAAGTTCTCATGAGCCTGATCAGCGAAGCTCTCAAGAAGGCGCGGCAGGAGGCCGCCCGGCAGGACGCCCAGCGGCCGCGGTCGCCCTACGCCGTCGGCGCGGCCGAGTCGACGGAGCGGCGGCCCGGTCTCGTCGCAGTGCTGGCGGGCGTCGGCGTCGGCTGCCTGGCCGCCGGCTTGATCCTCGCCGCCGTGTGGGCCGCGGGCTGGGGACCGTTCGCCAGACCCGCGAAGCCGGTCGAGCAGGCGGCCGCGACGGCTCCGGCTTCGCCGCCGCCGGTCCAGCCGGCGAGCGAGCCCGCCGCGGTGCCGCCGGCCATGATCGAAGAATCGGCTCCTCCCCAGCCCGTCGAGGAGAGCCGTCCGCCTGTCGGCGAGGCGCGGCCCGCCGCTCCGGCCGACCCTCCGGCGGCGCGCCCCGTTCCCGCGCCGCCGCCCCCGGCCGCGGCGGAAGAGGATCGCGCTGCCGCCGCGATCCCCTCTGCTCCGCCTCCAGCCGCTCCGGCTCCCGCGCCGCCGGTCCGGCCTGCTCCTCCCGCCGGCGCAGGCCTGGTGGACGGGCAGACCTACGTGGGCGAGGTCCCCGTGCCGGGAGGCGGGATGGTGAAGCTGAACGGCATCGTCTTCTCGCAGGACCAGCCCGTCGCCATGCTCGACGGCCGGGTGATGGCTCCGGGCGAGATCATCCAGGGCTTCACCGTCGCCGCCATCGAGGCCGGCCGCGTCAAGCTGCAGGGCTACGGCGCGACGGTGTTCGTGTCGCCGAAGTGAAAGCCGCCTCCAGCAGCGACCGGAAATAGGGCTCGTCGAATGCGCCGCTGGCGGTGAGGCGGACCTCACCCCTGCCCGCGCCATCGCCGTTGAGCAGGCGGCGGGGGTCCGGCAGGGCCTGGGAACGTTCGAAGCTGAGGAGGACGTCATTGCCGTCCGGGGCGAGATCGAGAACGCCGTCGCCCGGACGTTCGCCGAGGAAGTAGCGGAGGGACCTCGTCTCCCGCTCCGCCCGCTCGCGGACGGCGGGAGAGACCTCCCGGATCAGACGCCGGAGGCGCTGCGTCATGGCGCGCGCCTCCGGGCTCAGACTCGCCAGGAACTCCTCGACCGGCACCACGCTCGACATGGCGACACCTTCCCCACCAGGCCCGGACGGCGCTGACGAGGAGCTTCGTCAGCCGTCCACTCCACGCTGAAGGATGATCTGCTGGACGGAGTATACCTGAACTCCGCCCAGCGGGAGCGAGAGAGCGCGCCGGGGATCTGCCGCGTCAGACCGCGGGCTTCCGCCGCATCTGGTCGACGCTCCACAGGCCGGGTACCCGCGCCGCCATGTAGAGGAAGGCGAAGCAGTACAGCACCGGGACCTCGCCGCGCGTGAGGATGGCGGCGCCCGCCATCTCGAGAGCGGCGAGGAACGCCACGATCGCCGTGAAGAAACCGATGGCGATCAGCAGGCCGGCGATGATCTCGAACCATCCCGCGGCGATCACCGGCAGGGAATCCGCTTTCTGGCCGCCAAACATGCCGAAGACCTTCTCGGCGCCGTGCGAGGCGAACAGCAGGCCGAAGACGATGCGGAACACAGCGTAGATGGGCTCGGTGAAGCGCTCGAGAAACCGCATGGAGGGGCTCCTTTCTGGCGATTCCAGCGCCGGTGGGTGTCCGAAATCTTGTATATCCTAGTCCAGCCCGCCGGAAGGTGAAAGGCGGCCCTTCGACCGCGCCTCCTGCAGGGCCTGTTTGGAAAGGAGGTGAGCCATCAAGATCTTCGTCACTGGAGCCACCGGAGTCATCGGCCGCCGCGCCGTCCCTCTGCTGCTGGCCGCGGGACACCAGGTGACCGCCGTGGGCCGCTCGCCGCAGAAGCGCGCCGCCCTCGAGCGGCTGGGCGCGGCGACCGTCGCGATCGACCTTTTCGATCCGGCCGCCGTTCGCGCCGCCGTCGCCGGCCACGACGCGGTCTGCAACCTCGCCACGCACATGCCCTCCAGCGCGCGCGTCCTCCTGCCCGGCGCCTGGCGCGAGAACGACCGCGTCCGCAAATTGGCTTCGGCCAACCTGGTCGAGGCGGCGCTCGCCGGTGGCGCCCGGCACTTCATCCAGGAGTCGTTCGGCCTCATCTATCCCGACCGCGGCGACGAGTGGATCGACGAGACCGTGCCGTTCCAGCCGGTGCGCTACAACCACACCATCCTCGACGCCGAGCGGGCGGCGGAGCGCTTTTCCCAGGCCGGGCGCATTGGCATCGTGCTCCGTTTCGCCGGCTTCTACGGTCCGGACTCCCGGATGCTGCTCGATCTCATCAAGCTCATCCGCAAGGGCTGGGTGCCGACTCCCGGCTCTCCCGATGCCTTCTTCTCGTCGGTATCGCACGACGACGCCGCGACGGCGGTGGTGGCCGCCCTGAATCTGCCGGCCGGAACCTACAACGTGGTCGACGACGAGCCCCTGCGCCGCCGCGAGTACTTCGGCTCGCTCGCCGCCGCGCTCGGCGTCAAGCCGCCGAAGCTGCCGCCGGCCTGGATGGCCCGCCTCATGGGCTCGTTGGGCGAGATGCTGGCGCGCTCGGAGCGGATCTCCAACCGCAAGCTGCGCGCCGCGAGCGGTTGGGCGCCCAAGTATCCCAGCGCGCGCGAGGGATTCCGGGCGATGGCCGCGGAGCTCTAACGACGCCGAAAACAAAGAGCGGCCCCCTCTCCGCCGCCAACCCAGCCAACCGGAGAGAAGGAGCCGCCTTTTGTGGAGGAGCAAGGACGGCGGCGATTCGATCACGGCGGGAGCGCGTCGCCTACCTGCGCGCGGGTAGGGCCGCGGACGCGGAAGGGTGGGATCGGCCCCTACCCTTTGGGGCAGGTCAAGGTTTGGCGGGTCCCGGGATCCAGCCCAGGTCCGAGACCTTATAGGCGTCCGCGATCTTCTGCAGCTCTCCGGAGCGCTTCAAGCCGTCCAGGTAGGCATTGAGGGGGCCGAGGAGATCGCTGCCTTTGCGCACCGCCATCCCGAACTGGTAGTGGCTCAGGACGAAGGCCACCTTGAGAGGGGGATAGGGAGGCTTCAGGTTCGCTCCCACCGGAATGCCGGTCTCCGCGATGGCGCAGTCGGCGGCGCCTTCGTCGACGTCCACGTAGGCCTGGAACGGGAAGTCCACCTGCGAGACCTGGACTCCCGAGAGCTTCGTCAGGGTGTCGTACTGGCTCGTGCCGCGCCCGGCGGCGCACTTCTTCCCCGCCAGGTCCGCGGCCGCAGCGATCGTGCTGCCGGGCTTCACCACGACGGCCGCGGCGCCCTCGAAGTACGGCGCCGTGAAGTCCACCACTTCCCGGCGCGCCGGCGTGATGGTCAGCGAGTTGGCCACCACGTCGCCCTCGCGGCGGAGCAGGGATGGGATGAGGTCTCCGAACGAGCTGGCCAGGGTGAGCACCTCCAGCTTGACGCCCAGACTCTTGGCGAAGCCCGCCATTACGTCGATGTCGATGCCGTCGAATTCCGCGGGATCATGCCTCTCCGTCAGCTTCAGGTTGCGCTTCTGCAAGGCGTCGAGCTTGACCCGAACGAAGGGGATGTCCTGATTGGGGAAGATCACGACGACGAGCTTGCCGCGCGCCTTGACGTCGGCGAGATCTCCCGCCAACACGGGATGTGCGACCAAGGCCAATAGCGCTATCGCGAGAGCACAACTCTTCGTCGGCATGGATGGGACCCTCCCCTCAGACAGATACAGAGATCCAGAACGTCACGCTTGAAGAGACGAACGTGTTTCCTAAACAGCCTTACAAGGAAGGTATGTTGACCGCCGAAAAGAGGGACAGCGATGAGCGCCGAAGGCGCGCGAAGGCGTGTAGCCCGTGCCGGAGCAGGACGCGCAGGAGCCCCAGGAACCTAACGCTCCGCGGCTCGTCCACGCCGAAGCTCGGTAAGCCCCACGCGTTCACCCCTCCACCCGCGCGTACAGCGCCTCGTGGTGCGGCTTGCCTGCTCGCACCTGGCGGAGCTCGCCCTGGCGCGACAGCCGCTTGAGGTTGATGGAGACGAGCTTCTCCTTGACCGGCCGGCGCAGCCTCTCGCGGTAGTGCCGGTTGATCTCGGCGGTGACGATGTTGGTGCCGAAGACGTCGCCGGCCGGGCGGATCTCGATGACGCGCCGGATCATGGCGGTCAGCGAGGCCTTGCGGCCGATGTCGAGGTTCGGCTTCGCGGGCGTGACGGCCGCGGTGCGGGTCTCGAGCTCGGCCGCCGTCACTGCGGCGGTCTTGAACGCCGCCAGGACGCCGCTCAGCTTCTCGATCTCCGCCGCGAACCCGGCCCGCTTCTCGCGATGGAACGTCTCCTGCTCGGCATGGAACGCCTCGCGCTCCTGGTCGAAGGCGATCTGCGCCTCCAGCTTCGACACGACGCTCTCAAGAGATGTCTGGGATGCCATGGCGCTCTCCTGTCCCGGCTGAAACGTTGACAATCTCGCCCCGATTGTTGGCTATGGTAGCTAAAATCATTGAGAATCACTGCCTCTGTCCACGCTGTACGATCGCGGCTCTTGCCTGATCGAGCGCTAGTTTGTGTCTACCACGGCGAACGTTGCCATAATCTCCTTCAGGCGGGACTCCAGGGCTGGAGAGTACAGCTTCGCCGAGGGTTATACAACCTTTCGTCCGATTTTCTCAACGATGAGCGCGAAGAGCCTGAGGAATTACCACGTCAGAATAGGCGAACAGCCGGACCGGGAAAGCAGATGCGCGGTACAGTCAGTCTTTTTGGACGGAGTCCCAACGCTTGACGAGGTATTCCCAAAGATGACGCCGGTCATCCTCAGGATGACCACGGTCTCGCACTGCAAGCTCCTCGATTAGGCAGCGTTTTGTCTTGCTCAGCCGAGGATCTCGTCTACGGTGAAACGCTCGTCGGGGAAGGCCTCCGGGGCGATCACGTCGCCGCGCCGGTACTCGCGCACCTTCCGATAGCCTGTCGGGGAAGGATCGCGGTAGGAGAACACCGAGTCGGAGGGAAAGGCGACGAGCCAGGCCTCCCGGATGCCAGCCTCGGCATAGAGGGGGATCTTGACGTCGCGATCGTAGGCGAGGGAGGAGTCCGCAATCTCCACCACGAGCAGGAGGTCCTCGGGCATCGGCGGTTTGGCGCTGTAGCAATCCTCTTCGTAGCGAAACAAAACGATGTCTGGTTGCGGCTCAGATTGCTGATCTCCCAGCGTCACCGGATCCTGCACGTCTACCACGGCTCGGGAAGCGAACCTGGAGCTGAAGGCGCGGATGAGCCGTCGTACACAGGCAGCGTGGCGCTTTCCTATTGGGCTCATCTCGATCATTTCCCCCCGAATCAGCTCGATCCGCTCGTCTTCCGAGAGGATGCCGGCCTCAATCATCTGGTGGTACTCATCGAGCGTCAGCAGCCGTTTCTGGTACGCAACCGCCACAGCAGTTCACCTCCAAGGGTAGTTTATCGCTTCCCTCCTCGCCTTCTTTCGCTCCTGCTCGATCCGTCGAAGGAACTCGTCCAGGTCCGTCTCGGCGGGCGGTGTCTTCGCGGCCCATTCGAGTCCTCTCTCAATGGCGGATCGGTAAGGCTCTCGCTGGGTCCAATGCTTCTCGATAGGTTCTGGGCCGGAATTCGGTTTACTCGCCATAGGTGACCTCTTGCCTCCATTCTACGCTCCGGGGCACTGTACGACGCCTACTCTGCTTCTTGACAATCCATGCAGCTCATGCAATTCTATGCACATCGACTTGCTGAGAGCCGCGAAACGACCATGCCGCCCGAAACCGAGAGCCGCGAAGTCCGCCAGGAGGTCATCCTCTCTCTGCTCCAGGACCACAAGGTGCAGAGCCAGGGCGAGCTCGTGGATCTGCTGCGCCAGCGCGGCATCGCGGCGACGCAGTCGAGCGTCAGCCGCGACCTGCGGGACCTCGGCGTGGGGTGGATCGGCGGCCGCTACACGATGCCGGCCGAGCACGAGGTGCGCGATCCCAAGGTGGCCGAGATCGCGCCGTTCCTGCGCGGCGTGCGGCCGGCGGGTCCCAATCTGACGGTGATCTTCACCCTCGCCGGCACCGCGCAGGCCGTGGGCCTCGCCGTCGACGACGCCGGCTGGCCCGAGCTCGTGGGCACGATCTCCGGCGACGACACGGTGTTCGCGGCGACCGCCACCGCCCGCGATCAGAAGCGCCTCCTCCGCAGGCTGGACGCGTACCTCAAGGAAAGGTAGACCATGGCCGAGCCGATCGTGCTCGCCTTCTCCGGCGGGCTGGACACCTCTTTTTGCATCCCCTGGCTGGCCGAGAAGCACGGCCGTCCGGTGGTGACGGTGACGGTGGACACCGGCGGCCTCGACGCCGCGGCGGCCGAGTCCCTCGCCGCGCGCTCGCGCGCCCTCGGCGCGGCGAGCCACGTCCTGGTCGACGCCAAGGCGGATTTCTTCGCTCGCGTGCTGCGCTTCCTCATCCAGGGCAACGTGCGGCGCGGCCAGGTCTACCCGCTGTGCGTGGGCGCCGAGCGCGTGCTGCAGGCGCAGGAGGTGGCGAAGGCGGCGGCGCGCCTCGGCACCCGCACGGTGGCCCACGGCTGCACGGCCGCCGGCAACGACCAGGTGCGCTTCGAGGTAGCGTTGCGCACGCTCGATCCCGGCCTGGAGATCCTGGCGCCGGTGCGCGACGAGCCGCGGCCGCGCGCCGCGCAGGTCGCCTTTCTCGCAGAGCGCGGCCTGCCCGTGCCTTCCCACGGCGCCGCGTACTCGATCAACCGCGGACTCTGGGGCGTGACGATCGGCGGCCAGGAGACGCTGGACACGGTGGCTTCGATCCCGGAGTCCGCCTGGGTGCTGACGCGGGACGCCTTCGACGCGCCGCGGCCGCCGTCGCGCCATACCCTGGCCTTCGCGGCCGGCATTCCCTCCGCCTGGGACGGCGAAGCGCTGGATCCGGTCGCGCTCATCGAGCGGGTGGAGGAGGCGGCGCGGGTCTACGGCATCGGCCGCGGCATCCATCTCGGCGAGACCATCCTCGGCATCAAGGGTCGCGTGGCCTTCGAGGCGCCGGCCGCCGAGGTGCTGATCACCGCGCACCGGGAGCTGGAGAAGCTCGTCCTCACCGGCCGCCAGATCCGCATGAAGGAGAGCGTCTCGGCCGTCTACGGCGACCTGGTGCACGAGGGACAGCACCTCGATCCGGTGTGCCGGGACGTCGAGGCGTTGCTGATCTCGTCGCAGCAACGGGTCAGCGGCGAGGTCCATCTCCTTTTCCGGCCCAGTCAGGTGTTCGTCGAGGGCGTCTCCTCGCCGTTCTCGCTGCGCGACGCCACGCGCGGCGTCTACGGCGAGGCCGCCGGCGAGTGGACGGCCGCCGATGCCCGCGGCTTCTCGCGCATCGCCGCGCTGCCGGGCGAGCTGTACGCGCGCATGAGCCAGGCGGGAGGCGCCTCGTGAAGACCGTGCTGCTCGACAAGATCGCTTCCGTCACCCGCGCCTGCCAGTTGAAGCGCGAGGTGCGGTTGAGCGCCGAGATTCCCTGCGAAGAAGGTGTGGTGGTGGCGGTGCGCGTGCTCAACGACAAGACCGCCTACAGCCAGCTCGAGCTGCCGAGCGGGCGCATGGCGCAGGTGAAGAAGGGGGACGTGATCGCCGGCGCGCTCGGCCACCGCCACGCGCTCTTCGGCTACTCGGGATTTCTGCCGCAGCGGCTGGCGCCTGGCGACCGCGTCAACCTCCTCAACATGGGCGGCGTGCTGGGGATCTGCGACTCGGTGAATCCGGATCTCGGGCCGCCGTTCGAGTGCGAGGTGCTGGGCGCGGTGCTCCACTTCCCGTACCTCGGCGAGCGCATCGGCGTCGCGGCCCGCATCGGCGGCGCGCCGCTCGATCCCCTGGCTCCCATCCAGACCGCGGGCGTGCCGGTGGTGGCGCTCGTGGGCACCTGCATGAATTGCGGCAAGACGGCCGCGGCCTGCACGCTGGTGCGCCACCTCAGCCACGCCGGCTGGACGGTGGACGGCCTCAAGGCCACGGGCGTCTCGCTGCGGCGCGACGTGCTGGCGATGGAGGACGCCGGCGCGCGCGCCACGGCCCTCTTCACCGATCTCGGCGTCGTCTCCACCACGCCGGCCAACGCGCCCGCGGTCACGCGCACGCTGCTGAGCCGGCTCGCCGCATCGCGGCCGGACGCCATCGTGGCCGAGCTGGGGGACGGTCTGCTCGGCGCCTACGGCGTGGCGGCCATCCTCGACGACGCGGAGATCCGCGCCGCCTTCACCGCCGTGGTGCTCGCCGCCAACGATCCGGTGGGCGCCTGGGGCGGCGTGCGCATGCTGCGCGAGCGTTTCGGCATCGAGCCGGCGGCGGTGACCGGTCCGGCGACGGACAACCTCGCCGGCACGCGCATCATCGAGGAGGCGCTCGGCGTGCCCGCGCTCAACGCGCGCACGGACGGCGAGCGGTTGGCGGCTCGGGTGCAGGAGGCGCTGGGGCTGGGCATGCGGGCGGTGGAGGCGGTATGAGCGGTCTGCCCTGCG
The DNA here is from genome assembly GCA_036558045.1 of Thermoanaerobaculia bacterium. Lineage (GTDB taxonomy): Bacteria > Acidobacteriota > Thermoanaerobaculia > Multivoradales > UBA5704 > DATARR01. Next base: position 226 of record DATBGJ010000250.1, on the reverse strand, counting down.
AAGCCTCACCCCCTGTCCCCCTCTCCCTGACGGGCGAGGGGGGACGCCTAGGAAGGGTATTGCCGTAGGGTACGCTGTGCGCACCATCAACGTTCTGGTGCGCACAGCGCACCCTACCGCCTTCATCCACTCGGGATCGTCTCCCCTCTCCCGTCAGGGAGAGGAGGCCAGGGGGTGAGGCTTCGAAGGGCAGACCGCTCATACCGCCTCCACCGCCTGTACTCCC
>DATBGJ010000249.1:0-3827 GCA_036558045.1 Thermoanaerobaculia bacterium | reverse complement strand
GCCGGGGCAGGGCACCGAGGTGACGGTGTCGCTGCCGCGGTAGTGACCTCACCCCCCCGGCGCCCTACGGCTGCACCCCGGGGTTGGGACGCGCGCGCGTCGTCGCCTCGACGTAGATCAACGCCGCGAACTCGTCGGTCGGCACCAGCTCCGCCATCATGTTGAGCTCGCCGCTGAAGAGGGAGCCGATCGAGCGCATCTGCTGCGGGCTGCGGAACCACTCGGCGACCGCTCCGCTCGCCGGCAGACGCCGCAGGTCGAGGAGGCAGAGCGGCCAGCCGGCGCGCTCGAAGGTATCCTCGAGAGTACCCGCCGGCGGTGGGCCGACCGTGAGCTCCGCGAGCTCGCGGCCGCGGGGGTTGCGGATCATCGCCTGGAACGAGCCGTGGTGGAACACGAAGCCCACCGGCAGGTAGTCCTTGCCCAGCGCCGTCGCGAGGTAGTGGCCCATCGCGGGGTAGGGGCCGCCGAAGGTGCTGACGTGCGCGTTGTGCGCCCAGACGACGACGCGCGCTCCGGGCTCGGCGACGCCGGCGATCCAGCGGACGTTGTCGGCCATGCCCAGCTCGCGCGCGTCGCCGCTGTCGGCGCTGTCGCCCCGATAGCGGGTGTTCTGCTGCAGCAGTTGCACGTAGTGGCGGTCGACGATGCCCTGCCGGTCCGCGGCGGAGGCGGGCTCCGGCAGCCGTGCGGCGATCCGCGGCAGCGCCGCGGCTACGGCGGCGACGGCCGCGAGGTACTCCGCGTCGACCCCGGAGGCGGGCTCGAGGGCGGCGAGCTTCCTGAGGGCGGGGTTCACCTCCGCCGCGAGCGTCGGGTCGATCTGTTGCAGCCGCGCCGCCAGGCGCTCCGCCGACACCGCGCCGGCCTGCATGTCGAAGCCGTAGAAGCGGACCTGCCGGTGCCCCGGCGCGGCGTTCCACTGCCGCATCCAGCGCACGAGGTCGAGCACCTCCTCGGTCTGCCAGGGCCAGATGTACAACCCGGCGAGCGCCTTGACGGGGTCTCCCTGACCCGTCCGCACGTATTCGTCGACCGCCTCGGACTCCGGCCAGGCGGCCTCGATGGCGAAGACGCTGAAGCCGAGCTCGGAGACGAGGTACTCGAGCAGCCGGTGCTTCATCTGGAAGATCTCGCGCGAGCCGTGGGTGGCCTCGCCGAGGGCCACCACCCGCGCGCTGCCGACGACGTCGCGCAGCGGCGCGAGGTCGGCGAAGCCGTGGCCGGCGCGCGGCGTCAGCAGCGGGATCGCCTGGCCGCGGATCCAGTCGACCACCGCCTGCGGAGCGGGCACCAGCCGGCGGATCACCAGGTCCTGCCGCGCCGTGCCGGCGGCGACCTCGGCGAACTGCGAGCGCAGGTCGCCGAGCACCGCGCGGCAGGCGTAGGGCGCGGACGGCAGGCGCAGCGCGTAGTGTCCGGCGCCGTCGGCGCGGCCGACGAAGATGGCTTGGGAGAGATAGTTCAGGCAGTGCGCCTCCGCGCCGGCGAGCACGGCCCCGGTCGAGTCCCGGAGGTCGCCGGCGAGGAGGAAGCCCTCGGCCGGCGCGGCGAGGCGCAGGTTGCGAACGGCCTTGCCTTCCACGGCCGCCGGCGGCGACCAGGCGGCCACCCCCTGCGGATGGGTGGCGGTCAGGACGTAGGTGCCGGCGGGGACCGTCGCCGCGAACCTTCCGTCGGCGCCGGCGACCACGACCGCCACCGGGTCCATGCGGCGGGGAATGACGACGGCGACCACCGCCCCGGCGGCCGGCTCGCCGCCGGGACCGATCACCTTGCCGCTGACCGTGGCAACGGCCGGCGCCGCGGCCTCCTCCGCGCCGGCGAGCGGAGCGGCCAAGGCAGCGCAAGCGATGACGAAGGCGCGAGCGCCACGGACGAGGCGGTGGTGAGGGTCGCCCCTACCGCTGTGAGAGGACGGCATCCACGAGTTCCTCGGCCTCGTCGCCGCTGAGCTGTTCGGTCGTCCTCTCCAGCAACAAGGCTGCGACTTGCATGGGTTCGAGGTTCGCAGCTCCGTGCGATCGGATCTTCGCCGTGATCTCCTCCAGTCGCTCCAATGTGCGAGGGGCGAGAGGAACCAGACGCCGTTCGGTCCAGCGCGGGTCTGTCGGCCGTCCACCGCCAGCGGGTGTGCGGAATCTGGCTTCGACATCTGCGAGCAATTGCAGGGCGCCGAAGTAGCCGGCTGATGCGGAGACCTTACCTCTGCGCACGGCGCCGAGCCCCTTAGCGATCTTCTCCATGTCGAGTCGCGCCTTCATCGTTCTAATCCTCCGCGAAATCCTGGATGGCGAAGTACTCGTCGCCGATCACCAGTCCGATTTCTCCCTGGCGCGTTTCGCGGCCCATCCTCGGCAGAAGGCTCCGAGCGCAGCCAGGTTTCTCGATTCCTGAATTGACTGCGGTGTCGTATAGCAGTGGATGACGACCGGTTCGTCCATCACGAGCGTCCCGCCGCGTTCGTCATCACGCCACACCCCCTTCGCTTTGGGGTACGCCGTGGCACCGCCGAAGACACGCCCGAACATCTCCAACGCAGCACTTACCCAGCCTTCCTGATCAATCGGCGTGATTCCATCCCGTTCGACGCTCGGTACATAGGACCACCAGGACGCGCTTGCGCCCACCCTCGAGATGGGTTCTCTGCTTGGCCGGCTGTCTACGCGTTGTTGCCATTCGGACGATCAATATAGATCGCCCGGAGGCGGAGCGCAAGCTCAACGGCGGCTACTTGGTGTCAAGCTGTTTTGGATCTGTAGCTTAAGGCGTGGTAGCGCATACGGGATTCGAACCCGTGTTACCGGCGTGAGAGGCCGGCGTCCTGGACCCCTAGACGAATGCGCCGAAGTTCCGACGAGCCGTCGGACCCGCGAAGGGTAGCATAGGCGGCTCGGGGCCTTCAACCGGAAACGATCCTGCTACATTCCACGCCGCCGCACGAGGCTGCCGGCCCTTTTGTAGTACCGTTTCCAAGTGAGCCTGCGCCTGATCGCCGCCGCGGGCAGCCCTTCGCTGCAGATCCTCGAAGGGCGGCTCTACTCCGTGGGCCGCACCCCGGCGTGCGATCTGCCGGTGCCGGATCCGACGGTATCGCGCCAGCACGCCGAGCTGGTGCGGGTGGACGCCGGCGTGCGCGTCCGCGACCTGGGATCGACCAACGGCACCTTCCTCAACGGCGACCGCATCTTCGACGCGGTGGCGGCTCCCGGCGCGCGGCTGAGCTTCGGCAAGGCCGATTTCGAGCTGCGGAGCGAAGCGCCGGAGCCGCGGCTGGCGTCGGGGGACGACCTGCTCGAGGCCACCATCCTGCGGCAGGTGCCGGTCCACGGTCCGGCGGACATCGCGGCCCAGCTCTCCGCCGCGCCGCAGGGGACCTCGCTGCTGCGCATCGGCGGCGTCTCCCGGGAGGAGCGCCAAGCGCGCAAGCTCGCCCTTCTCATCGACATCGCCAAGGACCTCTCGCAGCAGACGGACCCCGACGTCCTGCTCGACCGGCTGGTGGGCCTGACGTTCCAGGTGCTGCGCGTGGACCGGGTGGCCATCCTGATGCCGGAGGCCGAAGGCGAGCTGGCGCCGCGCGTCTGGCGCAGCCGCGTCGACACGCCGGAAGGGAACTGGCGGGTGCCGCGCCCGATCACCCGCAAGGCGGTGGACGAACGGGTGGCGGTGCTCATCGAAAACGCCGCGGCTCACAGCGGCTTCGAGGCCGACGGACCGCAGCGGGTGCAGAGCGCCCTCTGCGCGCCGCTGCTCGGCAAGCAGGGAACGGTGCTCGGCCTCATCTATCTCGAGCACCTGGGGACCGGCCAGTCGTTCGCCGAAGA
>DATBGJ010000248.1:0-3146 GCA_036558045.1 Thermoanaerobaculia bacterium | reverse complement strand
GGGCACATGGCGCTGCCGGGCGGCCGCGCCTCTCCCGAGGACGCCGGTCCGCGGGTTGCCGCCGAACGCGAGACCCTCGAGGAAGTCGGCATCGCGCTCACCGAGGCCCATTGGATCGGTCCGCTCTCGGACGTCCTGGTGCGCCTCGGCGGCGACGACCGGCGCATGGTCCTCTCGCCGTTCGTCTATTACCTTGGCGAGGAGCTCGTTCCATTCTCTCCCAGCGACGAGGTGGCCGAGGCGTTCTGGATCCCGCTCGCTCATCTCTGGGATCCGCGCAACGCCAACCATCTCGAATGGGAGCGGAGCGGCGCGCGCCTCCTCTACCCGGCCATCCGCTTCCGCGAGCACGTCATCTGGGGGATCACCTTCCGCGTCCTCACGCTCTTCTCGGACGTCCTCGATTCGCCGCTGCCCCACCTCGAGGAGATCCCGGGGCTCGGCCGCTGATGACCGGCGACCGGCTGGACGTGCTCGTCATCGGCGGCGGCATCTCCGGCCTGACGACCGCGTTTCACCTCGCCCGGAACGGCCGGCGCGTCGCCGTGCTGGAGGCGTCGGCGCGCGTGGGCGGCGCGATCGAAACTCATGCGGACGGTGCCTGGCGTTTCGAGATGGGTCCGAACACCGTCGTCGAGAGCGACGAGAGCGTCGGACGCCTGATCCGGGATTGCGGGCTGGAGGAGGAGAAGATAACCGCCGCCGCCTCGGCGAAGCGGCGCTATCTCCTCAAGGGCGGCCGCCTGGTGTCCCTGCCGTCAGGCCCGGGTGGATTCCTCACCACGCCGCTGTTTCCCCTGAGCGCCAAGCTGCGGCTGCTGCGCGAGCCGTGGATCAGAAAGCCTGCGGACGGCGCTGAGGAGAGCATCGCCCGGTTCGTCCGCCGCCGCCTCGGCCAGGCGTTCCTCGACTACGCCGTGGGGCCGTTCGTCTCGGGCGTCTACGCCGGCGATCCGGAGCGGCTCTCGGTGCGCTGGGCGGTGCCGAAGATCTTCGCCCTGGAAGAGCGGCACGGCAGCCTCGTCCGCGGCGCGCTCGCCAGACGCCAGGGACCGGCGCCGGGAGGCGCCATGATCTCCTTTCGCGACGGGCTCGAAGAGCTGCCGCGGGCGTTGGCGCGCGAGATCGGCGACGTCCGCACCGGCGTGGCCTGCGCGAAAGTGATCCGGACCGGCAATGGATTCCGCGCCGAGACCGCCGCGGGTCCGGTCGAGGCCGAGCGTGTGGTGCTGGCCGTGCCCGCCGACGCCGCGGCCCGGTTGCTCGACGAAGCCACCGCCGGCGCGAGCCGAATCTTCAGCGAGATCCCCTACGCTCCCGTCGCCGTCGTCTCCCTCGGCTGGCGACGCGCGGACGTGGGCCATCCCCTCGGCGGCTTCGGCTTCCTCGCGCCGCGCAAGGAGGGGCTGCGCGTGCTCGGCTGCCTCTTCCCCTCCGAGATCTTCCCCGGCCGGGCTCCCGAAGGCCACGTGGCGCTCGCCGCCTTCGCCGGCGGCCGCACCGATCCCGGAATCGTGGAGTGGGACGACGAGCGCATCGCCGCGGCCGTCGTCGGCGAGCTTCGTGGTCCCCTCGGGCTCAAGGGAGAACCCGCTTTCCGGCTCGTCCGCCGCTGGCCGCGCGCCATCCCGCAGTACGAGCTGGGCCACGGCCGCTTCGTCGAACGGGCGCGGGAGATCGAGCGCGCTCTTCCCGGCCTGCGCATCGGCGGCAACTTCCTCGCCGGCGTCTCGGTTCCCGACTGCATCCGCAACGCCGCGGCGATGGCGGCCGATCTGGCATAATCCGTGGCGATGAATCCCAACCGCCTGTCCCGCCGCGCCGTCGAGATCGTGGCGGAGAACCGCATCCGCGAGTTCATGGAGCAGGAGAGGTTCGAAGACCTCCCGGGCTTCGGCCAGCCGATCGCCGACGTCGACGAGCCGTACGATCCCGACTGGTGGGTCAAGAAGTGGATCCGCCGCGAGGGGATGAGCCGGACGCTCGCCGAGCGGTTCGGCAAGGACTTCTGGTCACGCCGGTAGGGGCTCACGCGCGGGCGAAACCCACCGCCGTGCGGACCGCCGCGTAGAGATAGGCGCCACCGATCAACAGCTTCATCCCCGCCTGTGCCACGACGAAGATCGAGGCGAGGAGACCCGTGCTGAACATCGCCACGCCGAACAGCACGAGGAACATCCGCCGCCAGCGGGGATTGGTCCTCCAGGTACCGTCCCTCCAGGCCGCCTTGATCTCGGAGAAGCTGGCGCTGTCCTCGCCGGCGACGCCCACCGCCAGGCCGGACGTGCGATAGACCGAGCGGCGCCACACCGCCGGGCTCCGCTCGAAGCCGCGCCTCGCCGAAGCCTCGATCTCTTCGCGGCTCATGGCTCGGCCCTTGGAGAGAGCCAGGATCACGACCCCGGATATGAAGAGTGCCAGTCCGATCACCGCCATCGGAATCGTCACCATGAGGAGAGGCTTCTGATGCGCGAGGGTCCAGGCGTGGAGGCGCTGCAGCGGCGGCAATGCCTCGCCGACGACGATGACGAGCAGAGCGCCGGCGACCATGAGGACCGTCTGCAGGACACCGCGGATCCGCGCGCCGATTGTGACGGGTGGCGCCGGCGTAGGTTCGATCACCGGCTCCGCCGCGGCGGTTTCCTCCTCGGCCGTGGGCTCCTCCTCATAGAGCTCCCCCTCTTCCCTCGCCCCCGCCGCGTTGCGCTCGTTGGCCCGTTGGAGGGCGCGGACGAGCACGATGAATCCCCAGTTGAAGAGCAGCCAGCCGGCGGCGACGAGCAGCATGAGCAGCAGGTTGCGGCCGGCCGGCTCCGCCGGTCTCACCCGCTCCAGAAAGCGCAGGAAGGCGACGATCAGCAAAGCCCAGGCAGCCGCGTAGGCGAATCCCCAGCGCCGGGCCGGCGACCACCCCTCGGCAGGCGCGAGGAGAGCCGCCTCGCCGGGAGGAGGTGCCAGCATGGCGGCGGTCCAGCGCACCATGACGAACACCATCGCCAGCGATAGCCCGGCGATCGCCAGGAGATAGGGAAGGAGGTCCGAGAACGATGGTGTCACGATGTCGGGTCCAGGGTACCACGGCGGCTCGGCTATGATCGTCGCCGAGGAGGAACGGAATGGACGCGAGACGAGAGGACGTGGAGACG
>DATBGJ010000247.1:0-4216 GCA_036558045.1 Thermoanaerobaculia bacterium | reverse complement strand
GAGATCGCGCGTGGTCTCGGCCGCGCCGCCTCCCTCCTCGCTGAGGCGGCGGGAGCTCCAGGGCAGGCGGGCGACGCCGACCACGCGCTCGCCGAAGCTGTAGGAGAGCGACGTGGTGAAGCGGTTCTCGACCACGGACTCGCGCGTGGCGCCGCCGTGTTCGTGTCCCTCGTGCTTGGCGATCTCGACCATCTCCTCGCCGGCGCTTCCCTGCTCCTTGTCGAAGCGCTCCCAGTCGAGGAAGACGCGGAAGGCGCCGTCCTTGTAGACGTCGGTGCCGAGGGCGTTGAAAGTGGGATCGCCGCAGCGGCAGATCGAGCAGCCGGCGGCGGGCGAAGCGGCGAGCAGCGACAGCAAGGACAGCAGGGACAGCAACGCCGTCCAGGAAAACCCGGAACGGGCGGGTTCGCGGAAATCGAGCTTCATGGAGATACCTCCTCGTTATCGAGTCCGAGCTCCACGGGCTCCGCCTCCTGGCGGAACCCGCGCGACGACGCTAGACCCACGAAACGAGACGCGGAGGGGGAACGGGGGGAGCGGGACGGGGGAGGTCCGGCGGCGACTCGTCGAGCGCCGGCGGCGCACCCGCGGCCGCGAGGCGGAGCCGCAGGCCGTCGCGGAGGGCGATGCCGGTCCAGCTCGCGCGGTCGCTGCGCGGCAGGATCTCGGCGATCCGGTCCTGGCTCGGCCGCATGCCGCAGGGCGGGGCCTGCCGGAGCAGCGCGCAATGATCTCCGGCCTTCATCGCAGCGCGGAGCAGGCAGCAGCAGCCCACCGCCATGCCGCAGGCGCAGCGATGCCGGGTGGCGCCGAGAGGCAGCGCCTCGGGCGCCAGGACCGCCAGCAGCAGGAGGGCGGCCAGCCAGCGGCGGGTCAGGAGGGAACCCATCGGCTCATTCTACGCAAAATCGAGCCTGCCGCGAGAATCTGCTTCATCGTTGTCTCTTTTCCAGCGGTTCAAGTACCGATAACTAGTGAGGCCTGCACACAGTGTCCTGGGGCACAAAACGCTGGTTCACCCGACCGCCGCTGGTGGCGGTCGTCTGGAAGACAAGGAGGTCTGCATGAAGCGTCTGGTGTCGATCGGCATTTTGCTGCTCGTCGTGGCCGCGGCCACTCCAGGGGGAGCCTCTACGTTCCTCAGAATGACCCCGGGCGAGATGGTCCGCGCCTCGGCGGCCGTGGTGCAAGGGGAGGTGCTCAAGGTCAATTCCTTCTGGGAGCCCAGCGGCCGGATCATCGTCACCGAGGCCATGGTCGCGGTGCACGAGAAGATCCTCGGCGAGGCCCCGTCGGTCGTCGTCGTGCGTACCTTCGGCGGCACCGTCAACGGCTACACGGTGGAGGCCCACGGCTTCCCGAAGTTCCAGGTCAACGAGCGGGTCCTGCTCTACCTCGAGCCGGAGAAGGACGGCGTCTCGCGCGTCACCGGCTACCAGCAGGGGCACTACCGGATCATCCGTGACAAGGCGGGCGTCGAGCTCGCCGTGCCGACGCTCGACGAGGGCGCCAGCGTCATCGCGCGCGACGGCCGCCCGGCGGCCGCGGTGAAGACCGTCCGTCTCGACCTGCTCAAGGCATCCATCCGCAACGAGGCCCGGCGCGCCGGCCGCGCCATTCTCGAGAACTGAGCTGAGAGAGGAGACCAGAGACCATGAAGAGAATCGCTTCGTTCGCGACCGTCGTCGTCCTCCTCTGCCTGTTCGCGGGCAGCCTCTCGGCTTACGTCCTCCTCAGCCCGCGGCGCACCTGGGACAGCCCGCCGAACGTCATCGTCGACAACCGCGGCCAGTCGAGCATTTCCGACGGCGACCTCGGCCGCACGCGCACGCGCAACGCCATCACCTCCAGCTCCGCCTGGAACGGCGCCGGCACCGGCACCCGCTTGACCGCCACCGTGGGCTCGATCTCGAGCTTCACCCTCGGCGACGGCCGGCCGATGCTCAACTTCCGCGATCCCATCGGGGCCTGCACCGGCAACTGCCTGGCGGCCACCTTCACCGGCTACTACCAGTCGCGCGGCAACGGCACCTACCGCATCACCGACGCGGACATCGTCACCAACACCGCCTGGAACTGGGCCTCGCTGGGCGAGACGTGCTCCGGCCAGGAGTTCTACATCGAAGGCGTCATGGTGCACGAGGTCGGCCACCTGCTGGGCCTCGCGCACACCAACGTCAGCGGCGCCACCATGTTCCCCTCCGTCTCGGCCTGCAACAACGGCCCGGCCAGCATCGAGACGGACGACCGCAACGGCATCAACGACCTGTATTGATCGCCGGCCTGCTCCGGCGAGTCCTCCCTACACCCGGAGGCTGAAAGGTCTCCGGGTTTCTTTTTCGGTTGACTCGGGGCCGAGAGTCGGTTACCAATAGAGATACCGCCTGACGGAACTTTCCATGCCTGCCCTCTCTTCCTACGCTTCCAGGCCAAGGCCGAGGCACTGGCTCGTCCTCGGGCTGCTCCTGCTGGCCCAGCTCGCCGCCCTGGCCGGCGGCCATGGGGATCACGGGCTGGAGCCCTCGCTTCACCGCTCCGCCGGCACGCTCGTCTTCCCGCAGGCGTGCCATCCGGAGGAGGATTCGCACCTGGAGGCGGCAGGGCCGGGGCACGCCGCCGATCCTTGTACGCTCTGCCTGCACCTGGCGCGTTCGGCCGGCGCCCATCGGCCCTCGGCGCCGCGGCTCGCCCCGCCGGGCCGCATTCAGGCCGCCAGCGTCTCCGCCGCGTCCTTGCTGGGCCGCGAGACGCTCTGCAGCTCCGGCTCGCGGGCGCCTCCCCTCGCCTGAATCCCTGTCGAGGGTCGTGAATCTGCCGCCGGTCATTCCGACCGCCGCGGCGCGATCTCGGACCTGCAAGTCGCCGGGCGCGTCATCGTCCGGCCCAGGAGGCATTCAGGCATGGCACACCTTCTTCTGCTGGGAAACGGAAGATGCCTGGTGGAGGTGGCGGCGCTGCTCCACTCGGCCGCTCACACAATCACTTTGGCCCCGGATCTGGCGGCGCTGCAGCGTCACCCGGCCGCGCGCCTCGATCTGATCGTCGCGGAGATCGGCGAGAGCGCCGACTCCGCAGCCGTCGCCGAGGCGGCGAAACAGCTCGCCCTGCCCTGGCTCGCCTGCAATGCCACGGCGGACCCGGCCGCGATCACCGCCGCCTACCAGGCGGGCGCCCTGGCCGTGCTGCCGTGTGATGCCGCGCCCGAGGTCGTCGAGTGCACGGTGGCCCGGCTGCTGGCGACGCTCGGCGCCAACTCCGCCTCGGGCGGCAACGGGTCACGCCATGGTTGGCAGCGGCACTACCGGACGGGCGAACGCATCCTCCTCGACGCGGAGAGCACCCTGGAGGTGGAGACCGGAGTCGTCGCGCTGACGGTGATCCATGACGACGGGGCCGAGGTCCTCCTCGGGCTGTACGGTCCGGGCCGGGTGCTCGCCGGCCATCCGGAGGACACCTGTTGCATCCAGTTCCATGCGCACACCGCGGCGAGAGCACGCATTCAGCCGTGGCCGGAGAGCGCCAGGCTGCCCGCCTTTCCCGAACGGCTGCGGGACCACCTGCGGCAGATGGAAGGCTGGGCGGCGATGCAGGCCCGCCCGCAGATCGAGCAGCGCCTGCTCGGCCTCCTCTCCCTGCTGGCGGAACAGTTCGGACGCGCAACGCCGCAGGGGACCGTCGTCGACGTGCGGATCACCCACGCGCAGCTCGCCTCGGCCGTAGGGACCACGCGGGCCACGGTCACCCGGCGGGTCGGCCTGCTCCGCCGTCAGGGATTGCTGGCCGTCACCGGTTCCGGCGGCGGCGAACGCTACTGCCTGCCGCGATGGGAGGAACAACGGCATTCTTCGGCCGCGGGATGAGAGAGAAATAGAAACCTTTTTATTCGTCTCCTTCCCGTGTGTCCAAGGACACCAATGAACGGTGTCGCAGGATTCAGCGGAGGATATAAAGAAAAAGAAAGACGTGGACGGCTCGCGCTTCAACCCTTGCAGCACTCTGATCTATTGGAGCCCACCAACCCTTTTCATGGAGGAGCAAGGAATGAGACTCAGAGTGTTGACGTCCATGTTGGTGTTGTCTTGCTGCCTGCTGCTGGCCGTCGCGGCGAGCGCCGCGGACCTGGAGAAGGCGGGCAAGCCTGCGGAGAGGAGCCGCATCGTCTACTTCCCCACCAATGAAAACTGGCAGGGACCCGGATTCGCCAAGGCGAACATCT
>DATBGJ010000246.1:0-6704 GCA_036558045.1 Thermoanaerobaculia bacterium | reverse complement strand
AGGACATCCCCGCGGGGGAGACGATCACCCTCTATAAAGATGGCGGGTTCGTCGACCTCTGCCGGGGGCCCCACGTGCGCGACCTGTCGCAGGTGGGCGCTGTGAAATTGCTCGAGGCCTCCGGCGTCTACTTCAAGGGGGACGAGAGGAACGAGCGGCTGCAGCGCATCTACGGCACCGCCTTCGCCACCCAGAAGGAGATGGACGAGCACATGGCGGCCCTGGAGGCGGCGCGGGCGCGCGACCACCGGCGGCTGGGCAACGAGCTCGACCTCTTCAGCTTCAACCCGCTGGCCCCGGCGATGCCGTTCTTCCACCCGCACGGCGCGGCGATCTACATCGCCCTGATGGACTACGTGCGCGAGGTCAACACCAAGTATGGCTACGGCGAGGTGATCACGCCGCAGATCCTCGACGTGGAGCTGTGGAAGACCTCGGGCCACTACGACAACTACGTCGAGAACATGTTCTTCACCGAGGCCGACGAGCGGCAGATGTCAGTCAAGCCGATGAACTGTCCGATGGCCTGCCTGATCTTCGGCACCCGGCTGCGCTCGTACCGCGACCTGCCCATCCGCTACGCGGACTTCGGCCGGCTGCACCGCTACGAGCGCAGCGGCGTCACCGCCGGCATGTTCCGCGTGCGCTCGTTCGCGCAGGACGACGCCCACATCTTCTGCACCGAGGAGCAGATCGAGCGCGAGGTGCTCGGGGCGATGGGGATCATCCTGGACCTCTACCGCACCTTCGGCTTCGAGGAGGTAGGCGTCGAGCTGTCGACGCGGCCGGAGAAGCGCATCGGCTCCGACGCGCTGTGGGACCGCGCCGAGGGGGCCTTGGCGCAGGCGCTCGAGCGCCGCGGCACCGCCTATCAGATCAACCCCGGGGACGGCGCCTTCTACGGGCCGAAGATCGACTTCCATGTACGCGACGCGCTGGGCCGGAGCTGGCAGCTCGGCACCGTCCAGCTCGACTACCAGATGCCGCAGCGCTTCGGCCTCACCTATGTGGGAGCGGACGGTGCGGAGCACCAGCCGGTGATGATCCACCGCGCCATGATGGGCTCGGTCGAGCGCTTCCTGGCCATCCTGATCGAGCAGACGGCGGGCGCCTTCCCGCTCTGGCTGGCGCCGGTGCAGGCGTTGGTGCTGCCGGTGTCGGAGAAATTCGCCGAATATGGAGCGAAGGTGCGCCAGGCGCTCGCCGAAGCCGGCGTGCGCGCCGAGCTCGACGACCGCAACGAGAAGCTGGGCTACCGCATCCGCGAGGCGCAGCTCCAGAAGGTGCCCTACATGCTGGTGGTCGGCGCGCGCGAAGAGCAGGACGGCACGGTCTCGGTGCGGCGGCGCGCCGGCGAGGACCTCGGAGCCATGGCGTTGGACGCATTCCTGGCGCGGACCCGCGATCTCGTGGCGTCGCGCGGCCGGGAGCTTTAGACACACTTAAGAAAGGAGAACCAATCTGAACACGACAAGACGGGCGCAATCCCGACGCTCCCAGGGGGTGAGCTAGACATCGACAAGGCAACGCGCATCAACGAGCGCATCCGGGTTCGCGAGGTGCGGCTGGTGGACGCCGACGGCTCGCAGGCCGGCATCGTGCCGGTGGAGGAGGCCTTGCGGCGGGCTCAGGAGGCCAGCCTCGACCTCGTGGAGGTGGCGCCGACGGCCAAGCCGCCGGTCTGCCGCATCATGGACTTCGGCAAGTTCCTCTACGAGCAGAAGAAGAAGGCCCATGAGTCGAAGAAGAAGCAGAAGATCATCCACGTCAAGGAAGTCAAGTTCAGGCCCAACATCGACGAGCACGACTATGACTTCAAGCTCAAGAACGCCCTCCGCTTCCTGGGCGACGGGGACAAGGTGAAGGCCACCGTCCAGTTCCGCGGCCGCGAGATGGCGCGCCAGGACCTCGGCCACAAGCTGCTCAAGCGCTTCGAGGCGGACCTGGGGGAGCATGGAGTGTTAGAATCCTCGCCCGAGATGGCCGGCAACCGGATGCACGTCATCTTCGGTCCGCCGCGCCACGGGGGAGCCAAGAAAGCCGCCACCTGACCCTGACAGGGGGGAGGCGCAGGAATTCGGTCCATCCCGGCCCGCGTTCTGGCGAGGGCGCAGCATGCTGCGCCCCTACGCCTGCGGGTTGGTTTTTGCGTAAGAAAGGAGCCGGCCTTGCCAAAGCAGAAGACGCACAAGGGGGCCGCGAAGCGTTTCAAGGTCACGGGAACGGGCAAGGTGACTCGTCACCAGTCGATGCACAGCCACATCCTGACCAAGAAGACCACCAAGCGGAAGCGCAATCTGCGCAAGTCCACGGCGGTCTCGCCCGCTTTCGCCGGCACGCTCAAAGAGATGCTGCACACGTAGGAACGGACACATCACCAACGGCGGCGCCCGGCGGGAAGGACCTGCCCCCCGGAGCCGCGGCCCCCGGTAGTCGATCCATCGGCACCGCGCGGGCCTTTGACCGCTCCCCTCTGACTGAGCGCGGAGCAGAAACGAGGTTCGAGAGATGGCACGTGTCAAGCGCGGCAGCAAGCGCGTCCAGAAACGGAAGAAGATCCTCAAGCTCGCCAGCGGCTACTACGGCACCAAGTCGAAGAGCCACCGCATGGCCAAGCAGGCGGTGGACAAGTCGCTCGGCTTCGCCTACCGCGACCGCCGGCAGAAGAAGCGGCAGATCCGCAGCCTGTGGATCGTGCGCATCAACGCCGCCGCCCGTCTGCACGGGCTCTCCTACAGCCGCCTGATCGCCGGCCTCAAAGCCGCCGGCTCGCTGCTCGACCGCAAGGTGCTGGCGGATCTCGCCGTCGCCGACCCGCAGGGTTTCGCGGGCGTCGCGGAGATGGCGAAGTCGGCGCTCGAGGGCCAGGGCGGCGGCACCCCCGCGCCCGCGGAGGGATAGGTGAGCGTCGCCGGCGGCGCTCCTCCTCAGACGGTCGCCCAAGTGGAGGAGATGGGTGACCGGTTCGAGAAGGACTGCAAGGACCTCAAGGATCGCAAGGACTGGGAGGCTCTGCGCGTCCAGTGGGTGGGGCGCAAACAGGGAATCCTGCGCGCGCTGCTCGACGGGATCCGCAATGTCGAGCCCCAGGAGAGGCGTGCCTACGGCGAGGCCGTCAACCGTCTGAAGGAGAGGGTGGAGAGCCGCCTCGCCGAGCTCGACGAGGCGTTGTCCGCCAAGGAGCAGAAGGCCGCCCGCCGCGCCGCCGTCGTGGACGTCACCCTGCCTGGCCGGCGGCCTGCCCTGGGGAGCGTCCATCCCGTGACCCTGGTCATCCGCGAGATGGAGGAGATCTTCGCCGAGATGGGCTACAGCGTCGCCGAAGGCCCCGAGGCCGAGGACGACTACCACAACTTCGAAGCCCTCAACTTCCCCCGCGACCATCCGGCGCGCGATACGCAGGACACCTTCTTTTTGGAGAACGGCCTGCTGCTGCGCACCCACACCTCGCCGGTGCAGATCCGCACCATGCTGGCGAGGAAGCCGCCGATCCGCATCATCTGCCCCGGCCGGGTGTACCGCAACGACAACGACCTGCGGCACTCGCCGATGTTCCACCAGGTGGAAGGTCTGGCGGTGGCCGAGGGGATCACCGTGGGGCACTTGAAAGGCACCCTCCTCGCCTTCATGCGCCGCCTCTTCGCGCCGGACGTGGAGATCCGCCTGCGGCCGAGCTTCTTCCCCTTCACCGAGCCGTCGGCCGAGATGGACGTCTCCTGCCAGAACTGCAAGGGCAAGGGCTGCGCCGTCTGCTCCGGCACCGGCTGGATGGAGATCCTCGGCTGCGGCATGGTGGATCCGCACGTGCTCGCCGGCTGCGGCATCGATCCGGACGTCTACTCCGGCTTCGCCTTCGGCATGGGTCCCGACCGGGTGGCCATGAACCGCTACGGCATCCCCAACATCCGCCTGCTGTTCGACAACGACGAACGGCTGCTGCGGCAGGTGCGGGGCTGATGGAATTCTCCACTCGCTGGCTCGCCGAGTACGTCGACCTGCCGGAGGATCCACGGGACCTCCAGAAGCGCTTGACCGAGGCCGGCCTGCACGTGGAGGGGCTCGCGTCTCACGGCGGCGACACGGTGCTCGACGTCGACGTCACCAGCAACCGGCCGGACTGCATGAACCACTTCGGGCTGGCACGGGAGGTTTCGGTGATCTACGACCGGCCGTTGCGCCGGCCGCCGGTGGCCCCTGCGGAGGGGACTGAGAAAGCTTCCGCCGCCGCCCGCATCGTCATCGAGGACCTCGAGGGCTGCCCGCGTTTCGCCGCGCGGGTGGTGCGCGGCGTGCGCGTCGGCCCGAGCCCGGCCTGGCTGCGCGAGCGCCTGGAATCGATCGGACAGCGCTCGATCAACAACGTCGTGGACGTCACCAACTTCGTGCTCTGGGAGCTGGGCCAGCCGCTCCATGCCTACGACCTCGCCAAGGTGGCCGGCGGCACGCTCATGGCGCGCCGGGCGCGGGCGGGCGAGCGGCTGGTCACGCTCGACGGCCAGGAGCGCCGGCTCGATCCCGACGTGCTGGTGATCGCCGACGCCGAACGGCCCGTGGGCCTGGCCGGCGTCATGGGTGGGCTGGATAGCGAGGTGACGGACGCCACGCGCGACGTGCTCATCGAGGGGGCCCATTTTGACCGCCGGACGGTGCGCATCACCGGCAAGCGCTTCGGCCTGCACACGGACGCCAAGCACCGCTTCGAGCGCGGCGCGGACCCCGGGATCTGCGCCGAGGCGGTGAGCCGCGCCGCGGCCCTGATCGCCGAGCTGGCGGGCGGCACGGTGCTCGCCGGCGTCATCGACGTGCGCGACGAGACGCGGGACTGGACGCGCCGGGGCTGCCTCGACCTTGCGAAGCTCGACGCCTTCGCCGGCGCCGCGATCGAGCCCGCCGACGCCGAGCGCTGGCTCACCGGCCTCGGCTTCGGCGTGGACCGGAACGGCGGCGACGGTGTCTGGAACGTCACGGTCCCCTCCTGGCGGTACTACGACTTCCAGCCGCGGCCCGAGCCGCCGCACGAGGTGTATCCCCAGGACCTCTACGAAGAGGTGATCCGGAACTACGGCCTCGACCGCATTGCCGCCGCGCTGCCGGCCATCCCGGGCGCGGACGCGCCGAAGCCCGAGAACCAGATCCGCCGCGAGCGCCTGCGCCGGCAGCTCGCGGCCTCCGGCTACGCCGAGACGGTCCATTTCGCCTTCCTCGATCCGGCGCGCGACGCCGCCCTGCCCAGCCTGCGGCCGGAGGCGAAGCCCATCCGCCTGGCCAATCCGCTCTCCGAGCAGTACTCGGTGCTGCGGCGCTCGCTTACCGCCAACCTGGTGGAGACCGCCCGCTTCAACCAGCGGCGCGGCCTGCCCGCGGTGCGCATCTTCGAGATCGCCACCGTCTTCTTCGCGACTACGGACGGCGGGCTGCCGGACCAGCCCGAGCACGTGGCCCTCGCCTGCGGCGGCCGGCTCGGCAGTCCGTGGGAGCGGGAGGTGGAGCTCGACCTCTTCGATCTCAAGGGAGCGGTGGAGGCCCTGGCCGAGACCTTCGGCGTGCGCCTGGACGTCCGCCCGGCCGATCTGCCGGGCCTGTTGGCCGGCAACGCCGCCGAGCTGCTGCGCGACGGCGGAGTGGTGGGCTGGTTCGGCCGCGTCGAAGAGGAGGAGGGCTATCCCCTCTACGTGGCCGAGCTGGCGGCGGACGCGCTCGCCGGCGGCGAGGTGAGCCTGGAGGTGGACCTGCCCTCCCGCTTCCCGGGGATCTCGGCCGACTTCACGCTCACGCATCCGCTCGACACCCCCTGGGCCGAGATTGACCGCGCCATCGCCGGGCAGGCGCCGCCGGAGCTCGTCTCCTGGCGGCTCAAGGTGCGCTATCGCGGTCCCGGCGTGCCCGAGGGCGCGGTCAACACCACGATCTCCTTCGAGTACAACGCGCGCGAGCGCTCGCTGACGCAGGAAGAAGTCAATGCGCTGCAGCTCGGCCTCAACGAGAAGCTCACCGCTCGCTTCGGCTGGAAAGGATAGGCGCCGCCGTGGACACCGAATGGCTGGACGGTCTGGAGACCCGGGTGCGCGAAGCCGTCGCCCGCCTGAGCGAGCTGGGAGAGGAGAACCGCTCGCTGCGCGCGCAGATCAAGACCCTGGAGACCCGCCTCGCCGCGGCCTCCACGCCCGCCGCCGAGCCGGACGGATCCGAGGAACCTGACGAGGAGCGCGAAAACCTCCGCGCCCGCGTCCGCGATCTGGAGGAGCAGCTCGCCGCCGCCGAGACCGAGCGCGCCGAAGCCGCCGCGGCGGTGAAGGGCTGGGAGATCGAGCGCGAGGAGGTGCGCCGGCGAGTGGAGGGGCTGGTGGAGCGGCTGGAGGGGTTGGCGGAGGGGTAGGCTCGGTACAGAGGTATCTTGGTGACCGAAGCGACCTGCCCTGCGAAGCCTCACCCCCTGTCCCCCTCTCCCTGACGGGCGAGGGGGGACGCGGACGAAGGTGTTTTGCCGGTAGGGTGCGCTGTGCGCACCATCATCGCTTCTTGGCGCGCACAGCGCGCCCTACCACCTTCGCCGGTTCGGAATCGTCCTCCCTCGCCCGTCAGGGAGAGGGGGGACAGGGGGGTGAGGCTTCGCAGGGCAGAACCTCTCCTTCAGCAACGTCCCTCTGTGTTATCCCCGATCTGCCCCGATCACCTCGCCGATCGTTTTCACCCCATCCCGCTCC
>DATBGJ010000245.1:0-9122 GCA_036558045.1 Thermoanaerobaculia bacterium | reverse complement strand
CCGGATCGAGCGCCAGGGCCTCGTCGATGAGCTTCAGGGCCTCGGGGAACCGCCGCTCGGCGCGCCGGATGACGGCTGCGATCCAGGGCACCACGGCGGCGTTGAGAGCCCCGGATCGGCGGCGCCGTCCTCCCACAGGGGACGACCTGTTGCGCTTCATGCACGGCGAGAGCACGAGGGGCGAAGCGCGCGGCATCGTGCGCCACCTGCTGAGGGGCTGCCAACGGTGCAGCACGGTGACCCGCCGCTGCTGGCAACGCGGAGAGCGGCCGCCGGGACTCGAGGCCCTCGTGAGAGAGATCTACGAGACCACGGCGAGGACGGGACCGCTTTACGACGACCCCGATCTCATCCGAAGGAGGGATAAGACTTTGCCCCCTGCTTTGACCGCTGAGTCCTTCGCCCTGCTGCAGCTCCACGACGTCGAGCTGGAGCTGACAGCGATCCGCTACCGGCTGCTCGGCGTGCATTCGACCCTGCCCCCCGGGAAGGGTGAAGTTGACAGAGAGCTCGACCTCGAGGACGAATCGTCCATGTCGGGCCACCTTCGCGCGGTCATCGAGACACTGCTGGAAGACAAGATCGAGCCCGCCCTCCGGGACCTCAGAGCCCTGGAGGGATTGCCGGAGATGCCTTGACCGGCGCCGGGTCCAGCTCCGGCTCGCCGTCGAGAAGAGGATGCTGGACCGGCTGGAAGAGGAGTGGAATCAAGGGCGGCGCCTCGACAGCGGCGAGCTGCGGCACATCGAGGCGGCGGTGGTGGCGCTGCGGAAGACGCGCGGGGACGGAGATCCAGCACCGGTAGAAACGGCTCGCACGGAACGCGCCTGATATGCTCTCGGATTTGTGCGGGCTGCGATGAGCACCGAGAACGCAGGCGTGGCGGTGGTGAGCGGCGGCGGCTCCGGGCTGGGCCGGGAGATCGCGTTGGAGCTGGCCCGCCGCGGCTATGCGCTGGCGCTCCTCGGCCGCCGGCAGGCGCCGCTGGAGGAGACGCTGGCGCTCGCCGGAGTCGGGGAGAACGGCCTGCTGCTCCCGTCCGACGTGCGCGACGCCGTGGCCCTCGAGCGTTGTGCCGAGGAGATCCGCTCCCGCTGGGGCGCGGCGGACGTGGTGGTGCCGGCCGCCGGAGTGGCCGCCATCGCGCCGGTGGAGGAGACCTCTCCCGACGATTTCCACGCCATCCTCGAAACCAACCTGACCGGCGTCTTCCTGCTCGTCCGCGCGCTGCTGCCGGCGATGAAGGCGCGCGGCCGGGGCTGGATCGTCCCTCTCCTCTCCGTGGCCGCCCGGCAGGGCTTCCCCGGCTGGTCGGCCTACTGCGCCAGCAAGTGGGGCCTGCGCGGCTTCGTGGCCGCTCTGCGCGAGGAGCTGCGAGGCACCGGCGTGCGCATCGCGGCGCTCTATCCCGGAGCCACCGATACGCCGATCTGGGACCGCCTGCCCGGCGACTGGAACCGCGCCGCCATGGTGCCGCCGCACGAGGTGGCGCGCGCCCTGGGCTACGTGCTCGACGCCGATCCGTCGACGCTGGTGGAGGAGGTCCACCTCGGCCCGGCGGGAGGAGCGCTGTGACCTGGCCGCTGCTGCTCACGCCGTTCCTTCCCCTGCTGGCGCTCGTGCCGGGAGGAAAGTGGGCGCTGCCGCTGCTCGCGCCCCTGACGCTCTGGTTCGCCTTCCGCGAGCGCGTGAAGGAGGGCGACTTCTACCGCGCCTGGATCCTCGGCATCGCCTGGGCCTTCCTCCTGAGCCTGGGCGTGATCGTGCTCGTCCTCTGGCTGCCGGACGCGGCGAAGGCGGGAATCCTCCACGGCGAGACCTATCGCCAGGAGATGTTCGGCTGGATCGCCACCGGCGAGGCGCCGGAGAATCATCCGCCGGTCTTCATCCCCCAGCACCTGCTGCACCTGGCGGTCTTCCTCGTGCTGACCTATGCGAGCGGCGGGTATCTCGGGCTGGCCTTGGGCGCGGCGCTGGTGGCCTACATGAGCTACTTCGTGGGCAGCTACGCGGCGGCGAGCGGCCATCCTTTTCTCGGCTCGATGGCCGCCTGGGTGCCCTGGTCGGTGCTGCGGGTCTGCGCCTTCGTGCTGCTCGGCACGCTGTTCTCGCGGCCGCTGCTGGTGCGGCGGCTGTGGCCGTTCGGCCGGCGGGAGTATCGGCTGATGGCGCTCGCCGCGTCGGGGATCCTCGCCGATATCGTCATCAAGGCGCTCTGCGCGCCGGCGTACGGAGAGTTTCTGCGGCAGATGGCGCGGAGCGTGGTAGTCCCCTAGCCCACCCGCCGGATCGCCTTGACGTTGTCGCCGCCGAACGTGCCCCCGGCGCACTGGCCGGAGCTGGTGGCGAGCCCGAGGGTCTCCCAGCCGGCCGGCGTGGCCTGATCCGCGCAGACCACCATCGCCGAGCCGACGGCCTTGTTGCCGTACGTCTCGAGCACCCAGGCGTCGCCGCCGCAGGTGGATGGAGACGACAGGACGTCGACCTTGATCCATCCTTGCGAGATCGCGGCCGGCGGGCAGACGACCAGCCGTGAGGTGATCTGCGCCGGGGCGCGGCCGACCAGGCCGAGAACCAGGGCCGAGGCCAGGAATATCGAGCGGGCGAGGTTACGTTTCATGACCACCTCCTTGGACGCTCCCTCCAGAGTCTGTAAAGGTGCAAATGTCTGGCCAGTTTCTCTATACTTCACCGGCCCCGGAAAGCACCGCCTTGAGTGAAATCCATGAAACCAGAGGGTCCGCGAACGGCGCGGGACGGCGGTTCGGCATCGTCGCCTCGCGCTACAACTGGGAGGTCGGCGAGCTGCTGGTCGAGGGCGCCGTGGATTGCCTGCGGCGGCACGGGGTGGAGCCGGGGAACATCCACCTGGCGTCGGTGCCCGGCGCCTGGGAGATCCCGCAGGCGCTGGAAGAGGTAGCCGCCGCCGGGAGCGTGGACGGGCTGGTGGCCATCGGGGTGGTCATCCGGGGCGAGACGCCGCACTTCGACTACATCTGCGCCGAGGCGAGCCGGGGCATCGCGAGCGTGGCCGAGCGGCACCGCCTGCCGGTGGGCTTCGGCCTGCTGACCTGCGAAACCTTCGAGCAGGCGCGGGAGCGCGCCGGCGGCAGCGCGGGCAACAAGGGGTGGGAAGCGGCCCTCGCGGCGCTGGAGATGGCCGATCTCTTCGCGCGCCTGCGCGGAGCGGACCGGCCCTAGCGGCGAACCCCTCCCGCGGCTATGATTGCGCGCCAGGCGCGGCCGTTCCCGGTTGCGGGAGCGGCCGTTGTTTTCGATGCGGTCTTTCGACTGGGGTCTTTGAGGCGAGGCCATGACGGCAGGAAAGCGGCGCACGGCGCGGGAGATGGCGGTCCAGATGCTCTACCAGAGCGACCTCGGAGGCAGCCCGCTGCCGCACATCTTCAGCACCTTCGATCTCTCGGAGTACCTGGCCAGGGAGGCGTCGGCGGAGAGGCGGAAGACGGCCGAGGAGCGCGAGGAATTCACCCGGCGCCGGCAGCGGGTGCAGGAGGCGTTCGAGTACGCCCAGAACCTCGTCCGCGGCACGCTCGAGAACCAGGAACGGATCGACGAGCTGATCCGCGGCCAGGCCGACAACTGGCGGCTGGAGCGCATGCCGGCGGTGGACCGCAACATCCTGCGCCTCGCCATCTACGAGATGCTCCACGAGCAGGACACGCCGAAGCTCGTGGTGCTCGACGAAGCGATCGAGCTGGCGAAGAAGTTCGGCTCCGAGCAGTCCGGGCGCTTCGTCAACGGCCTGCTGGACGGTCTGCTGAAGCAGCACACCTTCCCGGGCAGCCTGACTTGAGCGGAAAGAGAGCAGAGGGATGAGCAACGGATACGACCACAAGGCGGTCGAGGCCAAGTGGCAGGACCGCTGGGAGAGGCAGCGGACGGCCGAGGTGGACCTGCGGCACTTCCGCGGCAAGTACTACATGCTGATGATGTTTCCCTACCCGTCGGGCGACCGCCTGCACGTCGGCCACGGGCGCAACTACATCCTCGGCGACGCGCTCTTCCGCTTCCTGCGCATGAACGGCAAGCGCGCCTTGAATCCCATGGGCTGGGACGCCTTCGGCCTGCCGGCGGAGAACGCCGCCATCCAGCGCGGCGTCCATCCCCGCGACTGGACGCTCGCCAACATCAAGGTGATGAAGGAGCAGTTCCGGCGCTGGGGCATCCTCTACGACTGGTCGAAGGAGATCGCCTCCTGCTTCCCCGAGTACTACCGGTGGAACCAGTGGCTGTTCCTGCGCATGCTGGAGAAGGGCCTCGCCTACAAGAAGATGGCGCCGGTCAACTGGTGCCCGAGCTGCCGCACGGTGCTCGCCAACGAGCAGGTGATCGAGGGCGCCTGCGAGCGTTGCGGCACCGCCGTGGTGCAGCGCGACCTGGAGCAGTGGTTCTTCCGCATCACCGACTACGCCGAGCGCCTGCTCGCCGGGCTCGACGAGCTGGAGGGCTGGCCGGAGAAGGTGAAGGTGATGCAGCGCAACTGGATCGGCCGCTCGGAGGGCGCCGAGATCCGCTTCGCCATCCCGGCCCTGAAGGAGGCGGTGACGGTGTTCACCACCCGGCCCGACACCGTGCACGGCGCCACCTTCATGGTGCTGGCTCCCGAGCATCCGCTCGCCGCGCGGCTGATCGCGAAGCATCCGCAAAAGGCGGAGATCGAGGCCTGGATCGAGAAGGTGCGCAACACGCCGCGCATCCAGCGCTCGGCCGAGGAGACGCCCAAGGAGGGGCGCGACACCGGCGCGGCGGCCGTCAATCCGGCGACCGGCGAGAAGATCCCCATCTGGCTCGCCAACTACGTGCTGCCCGAGTACGGCACGGGCGCCGTCATGGCGGTGCCGGCCCACGACGCGCGCGACCTCGCCTTCGCCCGCCAGGAGGGGCTGCCCGTGCGGCTGGTGTATCACCTGGAGGACCGCGACGTCGATCCCGCCGCGATGACGGAGGCGATCCTGCACGAGGGCGTCATCCGCAACGCGCCGCCCTTCGACGGCCTGCGGGACTCTCCCGAGACCATCCAGCGCTTCATCGACTGGCTGGCGGAGAAGGGCTGGGGCCAGGGCAAGGTCACCTACCGCCTGCGCGACTGGCTGATCTCGCGCCAGCGCTACTGGGGAACGCCGATCCCCGTCGTCTACTGCGACAAGCACGGCATCGTGCCGGTGCCGGACGACCAGCTCCCCGTCGAGCTGCCGTACGACGTCGAGTTCACCGGCCGCGAAGGCAATCCGCTGTCGCGCTCCAAGGAGTTCGTGGAGACGAAGTGCCCGAAGTGCAAAGGCCCCGCACGGCGCGAGACCGACACCATGGACACCTTCGTCGACAGCTCGTGGTACTACCTGCGCTACCTCTCGCCGCGCGACGCCAACCGCATGTTCGATCCCGAGGTGGCGAACCGCTGGATGCCCGTCGACCAGTACATCGGCGGCATCGAGCACGCCATCCTGCACCTGCTCTACGCGCGCTTCATCTGCCGGGTGCTGCACGACTTCCGTCTGGTGGAGGCCGAGGAGCCGTTCCAGAACCTGTTCAACCAGGGGATGATCACCCGCTGGTCGGACAAGTCGGGCCGGGTGGAGAAGATGTCGAAGTCGCGCGGCAACACCGTGTCGCCGGACGAGCTGATCGAGGAGATGGGAGCCGACACGGAGCGCGTCTACACGCTCTTCATCGGTCCGCCGGAGAAGGAGGCCGAGTGGAGCGACGAGGCGGTGACCGGCGCCCACCGCTTCCTGCAGCGGGTCTGGCGGCTGCTCGAGCGGCTGCCCGAGACGCCGCCGACGGCGCCGGCGGACGCCGAGCTGGAGCGCGACCGCCACGCCACCATCCAGCGGGTGACGCACAGCCTGCAGCGCTTCTCCTTCAACACCGCCGTGGCGGCGCTGATGGAGCTGTCGAACAGCCTCTACCGGGCGGTGGAGGAGAAGACGGCCTCGCGGCTGCGCTGCGAGGAGACTTATGACACACTGCTCCAGCTCCTGCACCCCATGGCCCCGCACATCACGGAAGAGCTGTGGGAGAGGCGCGGCTACACGGAGAGCCTGCTGGAGACCTCGTGGCCGGAGCACGACGAGAAGAAGCTCCGCCGCGAGCGCATCCACCTGGTGGTGCAGGTGGACGGCAAGCTGCGCGACCGCGTGGAGGTGGACGCCGCGGCGGACGAGAAGCAGGTGCGCGAGGCCGTGCTCGCCAGCCCCAAGGTGAAGGAGCACTTGGCGGGCCGCGACGTGGCCAAGGCCGTGCTGGTGCCCGGCCGCTTGATCAATCTGGTGACGAGGAAGTCCGCATGAGACGACGAATCCTGGCTTTCGGGTCCCTCGCGGCCGTGGCTCTGGCGCTCGCCGGCTGCGGCTACGCGCTCGTCGGCCGCGGCAGCAACATCCCCGAGGACGTGCGCTCCGTCTATCTGCAGCCGCTGAAGAACAGCACGCAGCGCTCGCAGGTGGAGCAGGCGCTCACCCGCGCCATCGCCGACGAGCTGGTGACCCGCCAGCGCTTCGCGGTGGTGGGCAGCGAGACCGAGGCCAACGCCGAGATTCAGGGCGCCGTGACGGGCTTCGGCGTCACCCCCGTCACCTTCGACGCCGAGGGCCGCGCCACCGAGTACGAGATCTCGATCACCGCGCAGATCACCTTCAAGCGCGTGGGCGCCGAGGGGAAGGTGCTGTGGAAGAGCGACCGCTACACCTTCCGCGAGAACTATCCCATCAATGCGTCCGCCACCGACTACCTGGACCTCGAGGACCAGGCGATCGAGACCGCCTCGAAGCGCTTCGCCGAGACGTTGGTGACGAACCTGCTGGAGGGGTTCTAGCCCTACTTGCCGAGCCCGGCGACCGCTTTCGCGAGGCGGGACTTGGTGCGCGAGGCGGTGTTGGCGTGGATGACCTTCTTCTGGGCCGTCTTGTCGATGATCCCGAGGGTCTCCGGCAGCAGCCCGCCCGCCCTGGCCGCATCGCCGCTCGCCACCGCCTGGCGGAGGCTCTTGACGGCGGTGCGCAGGCGCGAGCGCTGCGCCCGGTTCTGCTCCCGCTGCTTGACGTTCTGACGGTGCCGCTTCTCAGCCGACTTGGTGTTCGCCATTACAATCCTTCCTAGAAAAGACGAAGTCGCACCGAAGTGCGACGGGGCTTTATAGCATCCGGGGCTAGCCGGCGTCAACTCCGAGCTCGCGCAGCCGCTGTCGCGCCAGGTTGGCCTCGTCGCTCGACGGGAACTGGCGGATGACGTGCTGGAGCTGCACCACGCCCTGGGAACGCTCGCCGAGCTCGAGGTGGGAGTAGCCCTTCTTGAGCAGGGCGCCCGGCACCTTGTCGCTGCGCGGATAGCGGGAGAGCACGGCGTCGAACTGCTCGATGGCCTGGCGGAAGCGCCGCTGGCGGTAGTAGGACTCGCCGATCCAGTAGGTGGCGTTGTCCGACAGGTCGGTATTGGGGAAGTTGGCCAGGTACTCCTGGAACGAGCGCAGGGCGAGGTCGTAGTTGCCCTTGAGGTAGTCGTTGTACGCCGCGTCGTAGAGGCTCTTGGGATCGGCTCCGGCGCCGGGATTCGAGGGCGGCGGCGAAGCCGGCGGCGGTACGGCGCCGTCGGGAGCGGGCGCCGGGGCCTCCGTCTGGCTGCGGAAGGCCTTCAGCTCCTGGTTGGTGGCGGCGATCTGCTGCGAGAGCTGCCCCAGGCGGTAGTTGGTGTCTTCGAGCTTCGCCTGCAGGGCCTCGATCTGGCTGGAGAGGTCCTGCAGCTTCACCTGCATGTCGGCTTCGGTCTTCAGCAGCGACTGCATCTGGCGGCCGACGTTCGACTCCAGGTCGGCCACCTCCTGCTTGCTGGGCGCCTGCTTCTGCATCTGCAGCATCTGGCGCTGGATGTCCGAGAGCTGCGCCTGCAGGGCCTGGATGTCCGAGGTGGAGACGCACCCCGCGGCGGCGAGCGCCGCCGCGAGGCAAACGACGGGGGCGAGGCGGCGGAGCTTCATCAGCCGACGTTGGACCTGCCGGTGACGACCATGTGGGCGCGGCGGTTCTGCGACCAGCAGCTCTCCGCGGACTCCGTGCAGACCGGCCGCTCCTCGCCGTAGGAGATGGTGCGCACGCGCTCGGCCCCGACGCCCAGCGAGCTCAGGTAGTCCTTGACGGCGTTGGCCCGGCGCTCGCCGAGGGCGAGGTTGTACTCGTTGGTGCCGCGCTCGTCGGCGTGACCCTCGATGGTGATCATGAACCGCGGCTGGCTCTTCAGCAGGTCGGCGTTGCGCGACAGCTTGTCCCGGGTGTCGTCGGTCAGGGTGCTCTCGTCGTAGTCGAAATAGACATTGGCGCTGAAGCCGCGCCGCACCATCTCGTCGTTGACCACCTGCAGGTCGGAGGAGAGGAGCGGGTCCTCGGCCTGGTCCGCCACCTCGGGCGCCGCCGGCTGCTCGATCTCTTCCGGCTGGGTGGCGGGCGCCGCCGGCGCCGGCACGGTCGTGGTCTCGACGTTGAGGTCCGCGGGCGGCGTGGCCGGCTTCTTCTTCGGACAGCCGTAGAGGAACGTCAGCAGCGCCGGCACCGCGATCCAGATCATCCACTTTCGGTTCATCGCATTCTCCTCGCTTCAAGGCTCGTCGATACGGCTGTTCACCTGCGGCTTTTCCAGCCTGGGTCACTGTATCAAACCGCGGCGGATCGCCGCAACCTCTTTTTCCGGTTCGGGTTGCGAGGCCGCACGGCGTCTAGCGCTCCGGCGCGATCCGCGACCAGTCGGCGAGGTCGTTGTTCCCCTCGCTGGTGAGCGGCCGCACGCCGCCGCCCTCCAGATCGATGACGTAGATCTGCTTGCTGCCGCTGCGCCGCGAGGTGTAGGCGATCTTGCGGCCGTCGGGCGAGAAGGTCGGCGACTCGTTCTCGCCCGGCCCGGAGGTCAGCACCTGGGTCTCCAGCGTCCCCACGTTGGTCACCGCGATCTGGAAGGCGCCGTCCCGCCGGCTGGTGTAGGCGACGAGGGTGCCGTCCGGGCTCCACGACGCGCCGTCGTTGTAAGTGCCGTCGAAGGTCAGCCGCCGCTGGTCGGCGCCTTCGGCGTCCATCAGGTAGAGGTGCGGATTGCCGGCGCGGCTGGAGGTGAAGGCG
>DATBGJ010000244.1:0-1687 GCA_036558045.1 Thermoanaerobaculia bacterium | reverse complement strand
TGGACGACGCGGTCCTGCGGCGCGGCCGCCCCACGGTGCACCGGGCGTTCGGCGAGAGCGTCGCGCTGCTCGCGGCGCTGGCGCTGCTCAACCGCGCTTACGCCCTGGTGGCCGAGGCCGCCCACCGCCTGGCGTTGCGGCGCTACACCGCGGAGGACCTCGTCCACCACCTGGCGGCGGCCATCGGCAGCGGCGGCCTGATCGGCGGCCAGGCCCTGGATCTGCTCGCGCGGCCCGAGGAGATGGATCTCGAAGTCCTCGAGTACATCCACAGCCACAAGACGGGCGCCCTGTTCATGGCCGCCGGCGAGCTCGGCGCCATGGCCGCCGACGCCCGCCGCCGCGACCTCGAGGCGATCGCCCGCTTCGCCAAGAACCTGGGGCTCGCCTTCCAGATCTCGGACGACCTGCTCGACGTGCTGGGCACCCCGGAGGAGACGGGCAAGGACACCGGCAAGGACGAGGGCAAGGTCACCTTCGTCAAGCTCCTCGGCGTGGAAGGAGCCCAGGCCCTCGCCGCCGAGCTGCTCGGCTTCGCCGCCGACTCCCTCGCTCCCTTCGGCCGCAAGGCGGACTCCCTGCGCGAGCTGGCGGTGTTCGTGCAGCGGCGGTCGCGGTAGCACCGCCCGGAACCAAATTCTCATTTCCTCCTTCTAAAACCAGACGAGGGGAGCGCTCCCGACCGAACTCGAAAGGGCCCGCCGGTGCCGGCCCTTGAAAGGAGCCCTCGTGAACGGTGTTATCGAGCTCTTCGGCCTGTCCGGGAAGGTCAGCCCCACCGGACTCGTGGTGATCGCCATTCTGGTCGTCCTCTCGGTCTGGTCTCTGGGCATCTCGCTGGAGCGGCTGTTCGTGCTGGCGCGGGCGCGCCGGCAGTCGCTCGCCTTCGCCCGCTCGGTGAGCCCGCATCTCTCGCAGGGCCGCCCGCTGCCGGCGATCGAGGCGGCAAAGAGATTTCCCCACAGCCACGTCGCCCGCGTCATCTCCGCCGGCCTCTCGACGTTCCAACAGAAGAGCGCCCGGGGCCTCTCCGCCGCGGAGGTGATCGAGGCGACCGGACGGGCTCTCGCGCGCACCGCGGCGCAGACCGCCACGGAGCTCAGCCGCGGCGTCGGCAGCCTGGCGACGATTGCCACCACGGCGCCCTTCATCGGCCTCTTCGGCACGGTGATCGGCATCGTCCACGCCTTCCGCGACATCGCCGCGGCCGGCGGTCAGAGCGACTTCGGGATGATCTCCGGCGGCATCGCCGAGGCGCTGCTGACCACCGCCCTGGGCCTGGTGGTGGCGGTGCCGGCGGCGTGGATGTTCAACGTCCTCAGCCAGAAGATCCAGCGGCTGGGCCTGGAGATGGAGAGCTCGTCCTCCGAGCTGCTCGACTACTTCCTGGAGCGGGAGGGAGCGGCGGGGTAGGACCTTTAGTTCGGGACCTTCCGAGCGGCCTTTCAGGCGGGTCCCGCCCGCTCCTACCCAATGGTTCCGGTGGAGAGGCGCAAGCTGGTCATCCGCGACCCTTAGCTGGTCATTCCGTGTAGCTAAGCGACTATAGTATGATCTGCCTTGGGGGATGGAGATCCTCTTAAAATGCTTATACCTGACATAGCTGCACATGGCTTAGTGTTTATGAACTTCTTCTTCCACATAGAGGACGGTCATGCAGCCGTGGAAGAGTTTTGGACGGCTCGTG
>DATBGJ010000243.1:0-2508 GCA_036558045.1 Thermoanaerobaculia bacterium | reverse complement strand
GAGAGGAGCTCCTGATGTCCAACCGCATGCTCTCCGCCGCGGCCGTTGCGCTGGCGGCCATCCTCGCGTCCGCGTCGCCGGCCCCTTCACTCCCGGCCCCCGGCGAGGGTCCGGCGAAGTCCGTCGATCAGGAGCTGGCGCGCATGGGGCGCGAGATCCCCGGCTTCGGCGGCCTGTTCTACGACGAGCAGGGACGGCCGAACGTCTATCTCCTCGCTCCCCGGGGAGCCGGGGCCGCCAACCTCAAGAGCCTGGGCCAGGACGTGATCGTGCGGCAGGGCGACTACGAATTCGCGCGCCTCCTCGCCTGGCGCTACGAGCTGCGCCCGCTCCTCGCCCTGCCGGGCGTCGTCTACCTGGACGTGGACGAGGCGCGCAACCGCGTCGTCCTCGGGCTCGACACCGGCTCGCGCAGCAAGAGCCTGGACCGCGACCGCCTCGAGCGCGAGCTGCTGTTCACCAAAGTGCCCCGGCAGGCGGTCCTGCTGGAGGATGCCGCACCCATCGAACCCTTGGTCAACCTGCAGAGCAAGTTCCGGCCGGCGGCGGGCGGCATCCAGATCCTGTTCCCCGTCGCGCCTCCCCTCTACGGCGTCTGCACCCTCGGCTTCAACGCCTTCCGCGGCAAAGTCTTCGGTTTCGTGATCAACTCGCACTGCACCGGCGTGAGGGACGAGGTCGACGGCATCAGCTACTTCCAGAGCCTGCCGTCCGACGGCATGATCGGCACCGAGATCGCCGATCCCGCCGCCTTCACCGATCCGCCGTGCCCGCCGGGCCGCCAGTGCCGCGTCAGCGACAGCGCGTTCGTGAAATACGCCAACGCCCGCTTCGGCATCCTGGGCAGGATCGCGCGCCCCGCCGGCAACAGTGCGGAGCAGGGGACCCTCAACCTGAATCCCCCGGCGGCGCGTTTCACCGTCGCGGGCCGGGTCGGCTCGCCGTTCATCGGCGATACCGTCCACAAGGTAGGGAGGACTACCGGCTGGACCTACGGCACGGTGATCGCCACCTGTGTGGACGTCAACGTCTCGGGCTCGACCGACACGCAGTTCTGCCAGACCCGCGTGAGAGGGGGCGCCGGACCCGGGGACAGCGGCTCGCCGGTGTTCTATCGCGTCGGCTCCACCGCCAAGGTCAAGCTGACCGGCATTCTGTGGGGAGGCAGCTCCGATCCCGTCAATGGCTCGACGTACATCTTCAGCCCTCTCGACAACATCGAGGAGGATCTGGGACCGCTGAAGGTGAACTGATCCTGGGAGCGCCGGCCCTCTCGTTTTCTTCTTCCTGAAAGAAAAGCCGGCGAGACGCCGGCGCTCCCAGGTATGATCCCCCGCTATGGCGTTCTCCGGCGGCAGCGCGTATGCGATGGCGAGGGACGTGGCGGAAGGCTACCTCCTGGTCACCGAGCGCACCTTCAAGACCATGAGCCGGTCCGAGCTCGATCAGCTCGTCTTCGAGACCGACCGCTACCTGCGCGAGCTGCGCGGCGAGCAGCCGCCGTTGGACGACACCCCGGCCCTCCAGCAGCGGCAGCGGCGGATGCAGCGGCTCAACACCGCCCTCATGATCGTCCGCAGCTACCGCACCAAGCAGAAGATCTGATGAAGGCGGATCCCGAGAGCCTGTTGCAGGTGATTCCGGCGCTGCTGCTGGGTCTCGGCGCGGCCTACCTCCTCGACCGCATGTGCCTGGCGCGCGGCCTTCAGCCGCCGGGATTTCGCGTCCCCTGGCGCCGGGTGCTGGCCGCCACGGCGGTGGCGTTCCTGCTGGCCCTGGGGGTCTTCGGACCCCTGACCGTGCTCAGCTTCGGCGGCAAGCCGGAGCCGGACCTCTCGCAGGTCAGCACACCCCAGCTCTTCGGCTTCCATCTCCTCATGCTCGCCACCCTGGGGATCTGGTTCCTCCTCGGGTTTGCCGGCCGCGTCGCCGCCCCCGCGCCCATCCCGGACATCGAGGTTTTTGGCGAGGAGCCCCCGTCGCCGCCGCCCCCGCCGCGCGTCCCTCTGGGGAGGCAATTCCTGGCCCAGTTCGGCCTGCTGGCTCCCAGCGTCCCGCGCGAGATCGGCGTCGGCCTGGTGCTCGGCATCGGCGCCTGGGTCGCGGTGCTGCTGGTGCTGGTGGGCGTCGGGGTGGCGCTCTGGGCGCTGGGCGGCGAGAACGCCGTCCCCAAGGAGCCGCCGGCCATGGTGCCGTTCATCGCCGGGCTGCCGATCGGCGTGCGGATCTTGATCAGCCTCTCCGCCGGCGTGGTCGAGGAGGGTTTCTTCCGCGGCTTCCTGCAACCCCGCATCGGCATTCCGCTGTCGACGGCGTTCTTCGCCCTCGCCCATCTCTCCTATGGCCAGCCGTTCATGCTCGTCGGCATCACGCTGCTGTCGCTCATCTACGCCTTTCTCGTGCGCTGGCGCCAGAACCTGTGGCCGGCGATGGCGGCGCATGCCCTGTTCGACGGCGTGCAGCTCCTGGTGGTCGTGCCCGCGGCGATGCGCTACCTGCAGGGCGCCT
>DATBGJ010000242.1:0-5941 GCA_036558045.1 Thermoanaerobaculia bacterium | reverse complement strand
TCGTCGCGGATCTGGCGCACCGTGCGGCGGCCGTCGACGAGGTTCAGGGCCTCGTAGGCGTACTCGGCGCCGCCGCCCCAGAAGCCGGTCCGCTTCAGCAGCGTGGGCGCGGCGATCCCCTTGGCGGCGATGTGGTCTTCGAAGTAGTCGTAGCCGAAGCCGCTCATCGGGCCTTTCGGCTCGGGCGCGCGCTGGTAGACGATCGAGTCGGAATCTTCCTGAGCGAGGACAGACGGCATCCCCACGAGCCCGCGCAGGCTGGCGAGAAACGCGTCCGCCTCTTGCCGCACCGCCGCCGGCGTCTCGGCGAAGCGCGCGAGCGAATCGATCACCGCGGCTTCGTAGGCCAGGTGGAAGCGCAGCAGGTTGGCCGCTTCGGCGCTCTCCCCCATCGCCGCCAGCCGGTCGCGCCGCGCCAGCGCCTCGGCGGTGCGCGCCAGGCTCTCGCGCCGCATCACCTCCCAGAGCGCCGGCACCTGCGAGCCGTCGAGCCCGGCCAGATAGTACGCGCTCGCCGCGCCGAGGAAGGCGGCGCGCAGCAGCTTCGTGGCGTCGATGTTGGCGACGCTGTCCGCGTGGGTGTGGATGTAGCGGTCCGGCCAATCGTTGAGATAGATGGCGGGCACGCGCCAGGAGCCTTCCGCCCAC
The DNA here is from genome assembly GCA_036558045.1 of Thermoanaerobaculia bacterium. GTDB lineage: Bacteria > Acidobacteriota > Thermoanaerobaculia > Multivoradales > UBA5704 > DATARR01. Next base: position 5,293 of record DATBGJ010000242.1, on the reverse strand, counting down.
ACCTGATGATCGCTGCCCTCGGTGAAGTCCACGAGCTCGGCCTGCAGCGCGCGCTTGCTCCCCTCCGGATCCACCAGCGGATACGCGGCCTCGCCGGTGGCGGCGAGGGCATAGGACTGCTCGTTGACGAAGCGGCCGAAGGCGGCGCCCACGTCGTTGACGAACGTCGGCAGGCTCTTCGGCGAGCGGGTGACGTGGAAGACGGCCTTGGTGATCTCGGCGTCGCCGCCCACCATGTCCATGTGGATCACGGCGAGAGCGCGCGCCGCGAGGTCCGGCCGCGCGTTGAGCAGCGCGATGGTGCCCTCGATCTCCGGCGGCCAGACGAAGCGGATCGTCCGTTGCGGCGGCGCGAGCCGGCCTTCGCGCACCAGCTTGGCGAGGGTGCGCGCCACTTCCAGGATGGCGGCGCAGCCGCTGGCGTTGTCGTTGGCTCCCGGGCGCTGATGGTCGAGATGGCAGGAGAGGACGATCTCGTGGCCGCGGTCGGCGCCGGGGATCACGCCGGTCGCGATGCTGTAGCTCCCCGCGTGCTGGCCGGCCTCGACCTTCGCCCGCAGCCGCACCGGCTGGCCGTCGGCGAGCCGCGCCTGCCAGGCCCGCGCCTGCTTGAGCGAGATCATGAAGGCGAACGTGCGCGGCGGCGGAAAGGTATTGAGATGGCCCCAGCGGACCAGGGTCTCGTCCTCCTTCCACCAGCCGGTCACCTGATTCTGCGCGTAGGAGACGATGCCGGCGGCGCCGAAGCGGTCCACGGCGAGGCCGTAGGCGGCGCCCGGCTGCGCGGAGACCAGCGCGAGCTTGCCCCGCACGTCGCGCCCCTGGTAATCCGTCTCCGCCGTACCGGCTCCCACGTCGACCAACTCGGCGGCGGCCTCGCCGCCGGCGCTGTCCTGCGCCAGCATGATCGGCCGCGCCTCCCAGGAGGCGATGCGCTCGGCGTCCACCCACGTCCCTGCTTCCTGCCGCTGCTCCCAGAGCTCGGCGAAGTCGGCGTCCCACGCCGGCCGCGAGCGTTGCGTGCCGTAGAAGACCTTGCCGTCCGCCGGCAGCTCCAGGATCTCCACCTCGGCGAGCCCGTAGTCGCGCGCGCGGTCGCGCACCCGCTCGGCGGCGGCGCGGAATCCCCGCGAGCCGCGCATGCGGTGAAACAGCGTCAGGTCCTGGAGGTTGCGCTTCGCCGCCGCGCCGGAGACCTCGGCGGCGATGGCGCGCACCGCCGGCTCGGGCAGCAGGGGCGGCGGCGGCGTGGCGAGGACGGGCGCCGCGGCCGCGATCCAGCCGAGGACCGCGCCGGCGGCAAGGCGCCCGGCCTTCATGCCTGGCCTGCCGCCGCGCCTGGTTTTTCCATCCTCGCGCGCAGCGACGCCAACATCTCGGCGAACGCGATCTCCACGTCCTGGAGGTGGATGTCCGTGCCGCGAAAGCGCAGCGGGCGCTCCATGTCGCCGTTCTTCACCGCCTCCATGGCGCGGATGATGGCGACGTAGGGGCCGGCGAGCCGGTGGGTGGTGAAGACCGCCAGCGCCAGGACGGCGGCGATGAGGAAGAGCGTCTGGACCGCCAGGATGATCGCGATCCGGGTCCGCGCCGCGTCATCGAGGAGCGGCGAAGACGTGGCCATCAGGTAGCTGGTGACGCCGAAGACCACCATGGCCATGATGGTCACGATCAGCCAAAGACCCGAGAACGGCAGCACGTAAGGCAGGGTGTGACGCACACCCGAGCCGCGGATCTCGCTGAGCCTCGCCATGGAACGGCCCTCCTTTAAGGAAAGACGACTAGAGAAAAGAGTCTATATCTTTTCTCTCGATCTCACCCTCTCGCCGGGCGCTCCCGCACCGGGCTATGGAAACGTCGCCCAGAGGGCGATTCGCTTCAGAGAAGCGACGTCTCGCTAGCCCGGTGCGGAAGCGCCGGGCGAAGGTGACGCTTGGCCCCTCACCCGTTCGCCTTCAGCTCGGCCACGATCATGGCGATCTGCTGGTCGGGCTCGGACATCAGGGGGATGCTCGCCGCGCCGCGGTGGCCGCCGCCGCCGTAGCGGGCGGCGAGCTCGCCGACGTTGGTCCGGCAGGTGCGGCGGAAGATGCTGTGGCCGAGGAGCAGCATGGGGAAGTTGCGGTCCGGTCCCCAGTGGATGCGCGCCGAGACGTTGACCTCCGGGAAGAGCGCGTAGACCAGGAAGCGGTTGCCGATCGGCGCGTGGTCGAGGTCGCGGAAGTCGGTGACCACCACGTTGCCCTCGACGCGGCTGTGGCTGCGCAGCTCCTGGCAGAAGCGCTCGTTCTCGCTCTCCAGCAGCTCGCAGCGCTTCTTCACGGCGGGATCCTCGAGGATGGCCGAGATCGGCGTCTCGCCGCGCAGCAGCTCGACGAGGTGCAGGAAGTAGCGCTCGAAGGTGCCGAGGCCGCTGCGGCCGTCGATGGTGAAGCCGAGCTTGATGTAGCTCTGCGGATCGAGCACGTCGTCCGGCGTCAGGTCCGCCGAGTCGAGGCGGTCGGTCTCGCGCACCAGCTCCGCGAACTGCGGCATCGTCTCCTCGCCGCCGTAATACCCATAGACCAGCCGCGCCGCCGACGGCGCCTGGGCGAAGGCGCCGCGAAAGGCCTCGGGCGGCACGTTGGCCGTGGCGGTGTGGAGGTGGTGGTCGAACCACATGGCGCACCCGGGGTGGTACGGCAGGTTGGCGATGATGTCCCCCGGCCGGATGTCGGCCCTGCCGTCGCTGATGTCCTGGGGATGGATGAGGGAGATGCTGTCGACGCTCTCGTTGAGCGAGAGCAGGACGGCACACGTCAGACCGTCGAGGTCGCCGCGGGTCACCAGGCGCATGATGACCCGGATTATAGGTGAAAGTCCCGCCCTTGTTGCGGTCTTGCTGGATTGCGGAGATCTACATAGCCTCAGGCGTCCGAGGCGCGGCCCCTCTCAGGCGAAGACGCCGACGGACCCCAGCGTTTCGACCCGCTCCGCGATCGCCTGGCGCAGCTTGCGCGAGATGTAGAGGGCGACGGCGAACAGCAGGGTGAGCCCGATGAACCCGTCGACCACCCGCATGATCAGCATGGAGAGCAAGAGGATCGTTCCCAGCCCCGCTGCCGAAGCCAGCCGGATCGAAAAGTACTTCTCCAGGAAGTCCTTGAGCTGCCCCGGCCAGCGGAACAGCCAGAAGAGATTGTAGAAGGGGACGAAGTGGTAGCCGACGGCCTGTTTGGGCGTGATGGGATAGGTAGGCTCTCCATCCACCTGCGGCGAGAGCTGGCCGAGGATCTTGTGGAAGCGGTGGATGCAGAAGAACCAATAGACGCTGCCGAGGAGGGACGCCGCCAGCGTCAGCGGCCCCATGGTGTCTGTATTGCCCTGCGCGGCCTCGATGACCTCCGCGGCGAGAAAGCCGAAGGCGAGGAGGAAGCCGATCCAGATCCGGGGCAGCGGCGACGGCGGCTCCGGGCTGAAGGCCGAATGCTGCTGCCGCGCCTCACTGTTGAGATCGAGCGTGATCAGACCCATGCGGTGCTCCTTGCGGTCGTCCACAGAGAGATGGCCGCCAAGGATAAGGCATTTCGCCCCGCTTCAAGGAGTGAGGAAGTCCTTCAGGTACAGCAGCGCCAGCACCGCCGGCGGCGCGAGACAGGCCTGCCATTCATGATTGGCGATCACGCGCCGCCACTCGAAGCGCGTACCTTGGGGTCCGGCGGGAAGCAGCCGTGGGAAGAACGCCGGGACCTCCGCCACCCACAGCTCGTATTCGGCGCCGAACCGCTTGTGGAGAAACTCCCGCTCGTTCCGCATCACGTAGGGAAAGAAGGCCAGCAGGTAGGCGCCGACCGTCAGCAGGACCCACGGGTGGGCCGCGGCCACGGCGACGCCGAGGGCGATCAGAAAGCTGCCGAGATAAAGGGGATGTTGGGTGTGCCGGTACGGTCCGCCGGTGGCGAGCCGCCGCGTCTTCTCGAGATGGCCCGCGGCCCACAACCGCAGGCCGAGGCCGGGCGCGATCAAAGCCAGCGCGACGAGCTGCGACGTCGCGGTCGGTTTGGCCAGCGCCAGGGTGAGGGCCCCCACCAGGAACGCGCCGGGCACCCGCCAGCGGTAGAAGGATCGCGGCCTCCGGCGCCAGATCTTTCTGACTCTCAACGGAACCGCCGAAGACTGGGCGCCTGCGCACACCTCGACCTGACCGACCTCAGCCATATCCGTCCCCTATCCAGAAAAGAAACGGCAAAGTACTGCGCCAGCCGCAGCAACCTGAGCCTGTTCTGAGCGCGTGGGATACTACACTGGAAATCCCGCCGAGTCGAGCGCCGCGGATCAGGAAAGCATTGAAGATAAAACGCTTATGCGCGCCGGCGCGTTCCCTTAATGGAAGCTGAGGGGCCAGGGACGCGGAATGGCGAGGAACATGAGGGTGGAGCCCAGCAGGGCCATGTTCTTCATGAAGTTGATCTGCTCGTTCATCTTCTGCATCGGCGCCGCCCGATCAGGAATGCCAGGTCCATAACGCACCCTTCCCTCGCGCGTTTCAGAAGAGCAAAATCGCGCCGAGGAATAGGGAGGCGGGCGCCAAGGTTGCAGCGTTCCGGCTCATGGATTGACGTCCGGGCCGGTATCTGGTCGAATACGCTGGTCGGATACTGCAAAACTTACAACCCGCGGGAGCCCCTCTCATGAACATCGCCTTCCTCAAGCCGCCGATCGGAGGCATCCTGGGTCTCGAGATGCTGACCTTCGTCGAGCCCCTGGGGCCGATCTCCATCGCCGGCGGCCTGGAGGCGGACGGGCACAGCGTGAAGATCCTCGACCTGCGCATCGAGGGCGAGGATCAGGGGATGGAGCTCTGCCGCGGCTTCGCGCCCGAGATCGTCGGCCTGCAGTGCAACTTCACCACCGAGCGCTTCCGCACCCTGCGGCTCGCCGAGCGCGTGCGCCGCGAGCTGCCGGAGGCCTTCATCATCGTCGGCGGCCACGACGCCTCGCGCGAGCCGGGGTGGTTCTGCCATCCGGCCCTTGACGCCGTGGCGGTGGGCGACGGCGAGGAGATCATGCCGCCGCTGGTGGAGGCCCTCGAGCGGCGCGGCAGCCTGGAGAAAGTGCCCGGGCTGGTGCTCAACCGCGACGGCGGCCAGCGCGCCACCCTCCCGGCGCCGATGCGCGACGACCTCGACTCGCTGCCCATGCCGGCCCGCCACCTGACGGCCCACTACGCGGACAAGTACTACATCAACTTCCGCCGCCCGCTGGCGCTCATGGAGACCGCCCGCGGCTGTCCGTTCAAGTGCAACTTCTGCTC
>DATBGJ010000241.1:0-3925 GCA_036558045.1 Thermoanaerobaculia bacterium | reverse complement strand
GGCGGTGGCGATGGCGGGTGCCGCTGTGGCGTCGGTGGTCGAGCGCTAGGCGCCCATTCGGCCCGCTCCTTGCAGGATTTCGCTGCCGGGAGGTGGCCTATGGACGATTCTGAAAAGAGCTACGGCTACAGCGAAGACATCTACCACGGGAAGCGTCCCGAGAAGAGCTACGAATACGGCCCCGAAGGCGAGACCGCGGACGCCCAGGGAACCGAGCTCGCCCCCGAGGAGGAGGCGATCCATATCGAAGGCCCCCGTGCAGAGGAGCCCGCACCGGCCGCCGAGGCCGGAGAAGGGGAGTACGACTACGGGCGCGGGGAGCCGGAGGTGGAGTCGTTCACGTGGGAGAACGAGGAGGCTCCGGAGGCTGTAGGGGCTGGACGGGGCGGGGGTGGATCGAAGACGCAGAAGTGACCCGCCTTGGCCCAGCGCTTCCGCACCGGGCTATTGAAACGTCGCCCAGAGGGCGATCTGCCACGAAATCTCTTCGCTTCGGAGAAGCGGCGTCTCGATAGCCCGGTGCGGAAGCGCCGGGCCAAGGCGGCGCGTCGTCGCTCCTGCTACAGTTCCTCCGTGTCCCGCATCCGCCTTTTACCCGATCCCCTGGTGAGTCAGATCGCCGCCGGCGAGGTGGTGGAGCGGCCGGCTTCGGTGGTCAAGGAGCTGGTGGAGAACGCGCTCGACGCCGGCGCCGGTCATCTGGAGATCCATCTGGAGCACGGCGGCAAGGCGCGCATCGAGGTGGCGGACGACGGCTCGGGCATGGGCCGCGACGACGCGCTGCTCGCCTTCGACCGCCACGCCACGAGCAAGATCGCGAGCTTCGCGGACCTGGAGCGGGTGGCCACTCTCGGGTTCCGCGGCGAGGCGCTCGCCTCCATCGCTTCCGTGGCGCGCGTCGAGCTGACCACCGCCGATCAGCCCGGCGACGGTCACCGGGTGGTGATCGAAGGCGGCCGGGTGCGCGCGGCCGAGCCGTTCTCCCGGCCGCGCGGCACCACGCTCGACGTCCGCTCGCTGTTCTTCAACGTGCCCGCCCGGCGGAAGTTCCTCAAGGCTCCGCAGACCGAGCTGCGCCGCTGCCTGGAGGTGGTGCAGGGCTATGCCCTGGCGCGGCCCGACGTGCGCTTTCAGGTCTTCCATGAGGGCCGCGAGCTGCTGGACGCCTTGGCGGCCACGGGAAGCGCGGGCTCGCGCGAACGCATCGGCCAGATCTTCGGCGCCGAGTTCGCGGCGCGGCTGGTGGAGATCCCGTCGAGTGGGGAAGGGACGGAGGCGATCCGCGGCTTTATCGGCATGCCGGAAACGGCGCGCGGCCGGCGCCAGTTCGTCTACGTCAACCGCCGGCTGATCCGCGACCGCGCCGTGCTCGCCGCCTTCTACCGCGCGGTGCGCGACGAGTGGAAGGGCGAGGACTTCCCGGCCCTCTTCCTCTTCCTCGACGTGCCGCCGGAGGAGCTGGACGTCAACGTCCATCCCCAGAAGGCGGAGGTGCGCTTTCGCGATCCCGGCCTCGTCGACCGCATCTACGACGCCCTGCGCCGCGCCCTGGAGCACGCCCGCGGCGAGGAGGCCGCGCCGCTGCGTCCGCCCTCGGCCGAGCCGTACGTGCCCTTCGCCTGGCAGGGGCTCGGAGAGAAGCGCGCGCCCGTCGCCTGGGAGCGGCCCGTCGACGTCCCCGTCGAGGTGAGTGGAGGCTCCGCGCCGGTTCGCTTGGCGGCGCCTTCCTACACGCCGGCCGAACGGCCGATCGTCCCTCTCTCCGGCCGCACTGGCGAGGCGCGGCCGTTTCGGCTGCTCGGCCAGTACAAGGGGACGCTCATCCTGCTGGAGGGACCGGACGGCCTTTACGTGATCGACCAGCACGTGGCCCACGAGCGTATCCTCTACGAGCGGCTGCGCCGGTCGCTCGCGGCCGCGCGGCCGCCGGTCCAGCACCTGTTGACGCCGATTCTTCTGGAGCTCGCGCCGGCCGAGCGCCTCCGCCTGCTGGAGCTGGCGCCGGGCCTCGACGAGCACGGCTTCGGCGTCGCCGCCCTCTCGGGCAACACCGTCGCGGTCACCTCGTCGCCGGCCGTCCTCTCCACCGGCGGTACCGAGGCCCTGCTGCGCAGCCTGGCTGCGGATTCCGGCGACGGCGCGGGAGGCCCGGCCGACCTCTCCCGCCGCATCCTCGAATCCATGGCCGCCAGCATGGCCTGCAAGGCGGCCGTCAAGATGCACCATCCCCTCTCGGCGCCCGAGATGGAAGCGCTGGTCGCCGAGCTGTTCGCCGCCGAGCAGCCCTACGCCTGCCCGCACGGAAGGCCCATCGTGCTGCAGATGACCGATTCGGATCTCGAACGGCGGTTCGGGCGGCGGTAGTACGATTCCACCATGGCATTCGGCCGCCGCGAGCTGACCCCGCTAGAAAAACGCCTCGACCATCGCTTCAAGCGGCCGGACCTCCTGGACCTCGCCCTGACCCATCGCTCCTGGGCCAACGAGCAGGGAATCCCCGAGCACTACGAACGGCTGGAGTACCTGGGCGACTCCGTTCTCGGCCTGGTCACCGCCGAGTGGCTCTACCGGGAGCATCCGGAGCTGCCGGAAGGCGAGCTCTCGAAGCTCAAGGCGCAGCTCGTCAGCCGCGAGACGCTGGCCCAGTACGCGCGCGAGCTCGACCTGGGAGCTGTTCTCAAGATCGGCGTGGGGGAGGACCGTTCGGGCGGCCGTACCAAGGCCTCGCTGCTCTGCGACTCGCTCGAAGCCGTCTTCGGCGCGCTCTACCTGGACGGCGGACTGGAGGCGGCGCAGCAGGCGATCCTGCCCATGCTGGAGGGCTCCTTCGAGGCCGTCGAGCGGACGGTGAACGACGCCAAGACGCAGCTCCAGGAGGTTTCGCAGGCGTTGGGATGGGAGCTGCCCGAGTACCGCCTGGCCGGCTCCTCGGGGCCGGATCACGACAAGATCTTCGTCGTCGAGTGCTGGCTGGCGGGAGCGCTGGCCGGCCAGGGGGAAGGCCCGAGCAAGAAGGTGGCGGAGCAGCGGGCGGCGGCGGATGCGCTGGCGAAGTTGCCGGAACGGTAGATCCTTCGAGTACAATCCCGCCGCCATGGGCGAGCCCGTCCCCGTCTCCTCGATCCGCGAGCTGTCCCGTCACGTCGGCCAGGAGGTCGGGCTCTCGGGATGGCTCGACAACAAGCGCTCCAGCGGCAAGATCGCCTTCCTGCAGGTGCGCACGACCGGCGGCACCGTGCAGGCGGTGGCCGGCCGCAACGACGTCTCCGAGGCCGAGTGGGCGGAGATCGAGCGCGCGACGCAGGAATCGACCGTCCGCGTCACCGGCGTCGTCAAGGAGGACAAGCGCTCGCCCTCCGGCGTCGAGATCCAGTGCAAGGGCTTCGAGATCCTCTATCTCACCGAGGAGTATCCGATCACTCCCAAGGAGCACGGCACGGCGTTCCTCATGGAGCACCGGCATCTCTGGCTGCGCTCCAGCCGCCAGCGCGCCGCCTTGCGGGTGCGCAGCGAGGTCGAGCAGGGGATCCGCGACTTCTTCTACGAGCGCGAGTTCACGCTCATCGACTCGCCCATCCTCACGCCCTCCGCCTGCGAGGGCACCTCGACGCTCTTCGAGACCGATTACTTCGGCGACAAGGCGTTCCTCTCCCAGTCCGGCCAGCTCTACCTGGAGCCCGCCGCGGCCGCCCTCGGCAAGGTCTACTGCTTCGGCCCGACCTTCCGTGCCGAGAAGTCCAAGACCCGCCGCCACCTCATGGAGTTCTGGATGGTGGAGCCCGAGGTCGCCTTCCTGGAGTTCGAAGGCCTCTGTAATCTCGCCGAGGAGTTCGTGGGCTACCTCGCCTCCCGCGTCCTCGACCGCAAAAAAGAAGAGCTCAAGATCCTGGAGCGCGACACCGCCAAGCTCGAAGCCGTGGTGCCG
>DATBGJ010000240.1:0-4574 GCA_036558045.1 Thermoanaerobaculia bacterium | reverse complement strand
GGGAAGCTGTCGTGGTGGAGCTTGCCCGTGAATTGGATCACCTTCAGCAGCAGGATCGCGTACGGCTCGAAGCGTATAGAAGGGCCGCCGAGCCCTATGTGCGAGAATTCCAGGCTGCCAACCTCAGCGCTCTGGCGCTGCCTGAGGCTCACCAGCGAGCCTGCGACCTTGCCGAGCGCTTGCTGCCTCGCAACCCGTGATGGAGGCCGGAGATGGAGCTGCTCAGCGAAGACGACCTGAACCTCAAGGACATGACACGCGAGGAGCTGGACAAGGCGTGGGATCTCTGGTTCGACCTCGCTCAGACGACGAATGATTTCGATCCTCCTTATACCCACGGCGTGTTCGTTCTCTTCGACCGGCTGCCGGAGCCGGGGCACGATCCGGACGAGTAGGCGAGATCCTTAACGCTTGAATTGCGTCTTCATCGCGTCGCCTGCAGCGTGGCCAGGCCGGTCCAGGGTGAAGATATCGAGGGGAGTTCCGTCCCCGAGGATGATCCCCGCCGCGTACTCGCCGAGCGCGGGACCGAACTTGAAGCCGTGGCCGGAGCCGCCGCCGAGGAACCAGACGTTGGCGGCTTGCGGGTGACGGTCGAAAAGGATGTGGCCATCCGGGCTGTTCTCGTATTGGCAGACGCGCGCTTCGACCAGCGGCGCGCCGGCCAGCGCGGGAAAGCGCCTCGCCAGGAAGGCGCGGACGATCGCCAGCAGATCCAGGGTCGGCGTGCGCTCGCCCGTGGTGGGATCGAAGGGCTCGCCCCGGGTGTCGTCCGCCACCTTGAAGCCGCGGTGCTCGTTGCCCGGAATGCCGTAGAGGATCCTCTCGCCGAGATCGAACCACACGGGGAAGACGTCGTCGCCGAACCGCGGATCGCCGGCCGGGGTGCCGAAAAAGTAGATCTCCTGCCGACTCGGCTGAATCCCCCGCTCGCCGATCACCTCGGGGAAGAGCCGTCCGAGCCAGGGGCCGCAAGCGAAGACGTAGACGTCCGCGACGAGAGACTCGCCGCCCGGCAGCTCCAGCCGCTCCATGGCGCCGTTGCGGATAGAACCCGGCGAGGCGGGCGCGAGCCGGACCTCGCCCCCTTCGACGGCCAGCCCCGCGGCCACCGCCTGGCAGGCGCGGCGGGCGAAGAGATAACCGGCCTCCTCCTCGACGAAAGCGCTGCGGACGCCGTCGAAGTCCACCTGCGGGAACCGCCGGCGCGCTTCCGCCGGGCTCAGCTCGGCGATGCGCAGCCCCGCGTCCTCGATCAGCGGGACGGCGGCGCGGACGTACCCCTCGTCGTCGCCGCACATCCAGAGGGAGCCGGTCCGCCGGTAGAGCGGCAGCTTCCAGCGCGCTTCCGCCTCGCGCCAGAGGGGAAAGGAGCGGGCCGTCCAATCCACGTAGATCCGGTCGGCGCCGTAGACGGTGCGGATGACCCGCGTCTCGCCTCCCGAGCTGGCGCGGGAGTTCCCCGGCCCCCAGGCGTCGAGGAGGGTGACGCGCGCTCCCCGCCGCAGGAGATGCAGGGCGGTCCAGCCGCCGAAGGCTCCGGCGCCGACGACGGCGACGTGGAGACGGGATCCGGGCACGGCCGCCTACGCTAACCGATCGGCTCGCCCGCGTCGAGTTCCGCTAGCATGCGCGGATGGCCGCGGTCACCTTTCCGTTTCGTCCCTGGGTGCGGAGCACCTGCCGGCGGGCATTGCTGTGGGGTGTCGCGGTGGTGGTCTTGATCGGCGGCATCATGCTCGCGCTCGGCTCGGGAGACCGCGAGGCGTGGGGGCGGGCCTTCGGCGTGCTGCTCGCCTACAGCCTCCTCTTCTGGGTGAGCCTGGTCAAGATCTGGTGGACCGCCGGACGCCCGGCGGTGGCGATCGAGGATGACGCGCTCTCCTATCAGCCGCTCCACACCTTCCGGCCGCGCAGAGTGCCTTTCGCCCGCTTCCTGGCGTGCAACCCGCGCCCCGGCACGGAGGCCTTACGCTTCGTCGTCGAGAGGAACGGCGTGGCGCGCGAGCTGTTCCTGAACCTGGCGGTGGTCAAGGGGCAGCACCGCTTCCTCGATCTGCTCGGCGAACGCCTGGAGGCCGCGGGGCTCGGACGGATCCCCGGCAAGGAGAACGCCTGGCGCCGGCCGGAGTGGACAGAGCCGGTAGAATGAAGTCAAGACGACACGGACCGGCAAGGACGGCGGAGAGGGCGTCTTTCTAGAGCACGCCGGAAGGCTCCGCAGGCTTCCCTTCTCCTCCAGCCTTCACTTTCCGCACCGCCTCCTTCGGATTGAGGGCGATCGCCTCGGCGAGGGCGCGGTCGAGCCGGCCGTCGACGCTGACGAGGGTCAGCTCGCCGGCCTCCAGGGTGACGACGAAGAGGCTGTTCAGCGCGTCCTCCTCGCCGCGGGTGAAGATCCACGCTCGCGAGTCCTCCTCCCGCGTGCGCACGGTCATATGCCAGCCGGCTTCCGCGAGTTGGCGCTCGAAGCGGGTCTCTCCCTGGAGGCGGTCGAGATCCAGGGCTCTCACCCGATAGGTGGCGAGGTCGACGTGATGGATCGCAGTCAGGATCTCCTGGCCCTCGACCTTGCCGGGAACCATCCGCACGAGCCCGCGGATCAAGCCCAGCGACAGGCGGCCGAGACGAATGTGCTCCTCCAGCGTGAATCGGGCCTCCGGAAACCGCCGCTGGATCTCCCAGCGCACCTGCTCGACGGAGGGCGAGGTGCCACAGCCGGCGAGGCACAGCAGAGCTGCACAGAGGACGACAGGTCGTTTCATGGCACGCCTCCAAGCGGGCAATTCAGTTCCATTGTCATTCCGGCTTCTTGCCTGAGGCCGGGACTCTCTTGATGTGGGGACCGTGCAGGTTCTCGACCACGCGACCGACCTGCTCCGGATCGATGCGACCGACGATGTTGATGGCCACGGCCTCGTCGCCGGGCTCGAGGGCGAGCAGCGTCAGCCCGGCGATCGCGCCGTCGATCTCCTTGAGATAGATGTAGGTCTCCGTGCCCTCCTCGCGCACCCGCATCGTCGACTTCCAGCCGCGGTCCTCCAGCCAGCGGGAAGCTTGGCCGATCTTCGCGCGGACCGAGCCGGCGTCCACGTCCTTGAGCGGGACGGCCTGCACCGTGATGCCCTTGAGCCCGTCGATCAGCGACGAGAACTCGGGGTCTTCAGCTCTCGCGCCCGCGGCGATCAGTTTCAGCAGGGCTCCCTCCAGGTTGATCTCGACGTTCAGCTTGTCCGCGGGGAAAAGGTCCAGCTTCTCGATCGGCACGTAGCCGGGCTGGTCGGCAAGCCTCTGGGCCCAGCCGGCGTTGGCCGTCAGCACGAGGAGCACGAAGGCGAGCGGGATGATCTTGCGCATGTCAAAACTCCTTGTCGGACCGCCGGGGGGTGGCGGACGACGGCACGGCGAGGCTCGGGGTCTCGCCGAGAGCCTGGGAAACGGTGCGGCTGGCCGGTGCGACCAGCCGCTTCTCGAGGACGTCCTCGCGCAGGTTCGTGCGGGTCCGGCGGGTCACCTTGCCGATGTAGGCCAATGCATAGCGCGCCTCCGCAGTGGCCTGGGCGATCTCCTGCGGGCTCGGGCGCTCCTCCTGTTGCTGGACATGGAGGAACAGCACGCCGCCGCCCAGGGCGAGGGCCAGCATGGCGGCCGCCGCGGCGATCCGAAGACCGATCCGTGGGCGCGGCACGAAGGGGACCACCTCGCCGCGGCCGGTCCGCTGGACCTTCTCCAGCACCTCGGGAGGACAATCGAGCTGCGGCAGAGACCGCAGCTCGCGCTGGATCTTCGCCGCCAGATTCAGCTCGGCGGCGCAGGTGGCACAGCGCTCCAGGTGCTCGCGCAGCCGGGCCGCCGCGATCGCAGGCAGGTCCCCGTCCACATAAGGTTCCAGAAGGTCCAGCGCCTCTTCGCAGAATGGATCGTGCTCGGGTCGGTTCATGATGGCGATACCTCCCGCAGTCGTTCCCGCAGCTTGCGGCGGCCCCGGTGGAGATGCACTCGCACCGTAACCTCGGGGACGCCGAGGGCCTCACCGATCTCGCGGTGGGCGAGGCCCTGGACCTCGCGCAGGATGACCACGCTCTTGTACGGCTCTTCGAGCTCCGCCAGCACCGCGAGCAGGCGCCGCCGGAAGTCCGCGGCTTCGGCCCGCGCCTGCGGATCGGGCTCGGCGCTCGCGACCTCCGCCGCCCCCTCCGCGTCGAGACTGGCGCCGAACCCGGCCCCGGCGTCCGCGCGCCGCTTGCGCAGCAGGTCGTAGCAGGCGTTGCGGGTCACCCGCAGCAGCCAGGAGCCGAGGCGCTCCTCGTCGACGCCGCTCCGATGGCGCCACAGGCGGAGGAGCACCTCCTGGGTCACATCCTCCGCCTCTTCCCGGTTGGAGAGAAAGTAGCGGGCGAACGAGTAGACCCGGTGACGATACCTCTGGGCGGTGTCCTCGAAGGCCGTCAACATCCAGAAGAGTAGACGTAGGGCGGGGCGGAACGTTTCAAGACGCCATGCTACGCTGAGTTTACGATGGCCAAAACTGTCCGGGTCCTTGCCGTTCTTTTCGTCCTTTTCGTCCTTACACC
>DATBGJ010000239.1:0-6259 GCA_036558045.1 Thermoanaerobaculia bacterium | reverse complement strand
AGCACCGCGTCCATGTTGGACGGCAGCTCCTTGATGATGATGGCGTTGGTGCGGCGGTCCACCACCACGCTGCCGCGCTGCGAGAGGATGCCGCCCGCGGCGCCCGCCCGCAGCAGCCGCGACACCTCGTCGGCGTCGGCGTAGCTCAAGCGCTGATAGACCGTGCGCAGCGGGATGGCGAGCGCCTTGGCCGCCGCGAGCTGCTGCCGCTCCTGCGCCTCCTGGCGCAGCACGGAGGTCGGCGCGATGCGCATGACGTTGCCGTCCAGCTCGTAGTCGAGGTTGTTGATCTTGAGCACCTGCTCCAGGGCCTGGTCCCAGGGCACGTTCTCGAGCTCCGCCGTCACCGCGCCGTTGACCCCCGGCTGCACGATGATGTTCAGGCCGCTGATCTGCGCGAAGGTGCGGATGACGTCCGTCACGTCGGCGTTGGTCACCTTGAGGTCGATCGGCTCGCCGACGTAGACGCGCGGCTTCTCGCCCGGCGCCGCGGTCTCGAAGCTGCGGATCGGCGAGGCGGGGGTCGGCGACGCCTGCGTGACGTCCACCGGCGCGGTGCTCGGCGGCGGGGCTGCCACCTGCGAGCCCGCCGCGCCGGCCGCCGGCCGCGAGGGGGTGACCTGAACCTTCGGGGGCGGCGGCGCGGCGGGCGGCGGCGCCGGCGCCGGCAGCGGCGACGCCTCCTCCGTCTCGATGGCCGGAGCGCGATTCGTCTGCGCCATCGTCAGGTCCGACGGCTGGGGAGCCGCCGGGCTCGGCCTGGCCGGCAACGGCGCGGCGGGCGGCGGCGCGCTAGCCGCGGCCGGCGCGGGCGCCTCGGGAGCGGCGGCCGCCGGGGGCTCTGCCGCCGACGTCGGGAAGGAGACCACCAGGGCGTCCCCGGTGCGTTCGATCGCCGGCACCGTCGGGCGGAGCAGGTCGAAGACGATGCGCGAGACGGGCTTGGGCAACGGCTTGAACTGCGCCACCCGGACGCGCGCCACGGTGCTGCTGTCCACCGCTACGGTCGAGCGCGCGCTGCGGTTGATCACGCCGTCGAGGTCGATGACGAAGCGCTGGGGCTCGGAGAGGGCGAAGGTCGAGTACGGGAACTCGCCGTCGCCGGCGATGCGGATGACGGCGCCGCCGTCGGCGGCCAGCACCTCGATGGCGTCCAGGCGCGTGGCGGCGGGCCCCGCGGGCGCCGGCGCCATCGCCGGGTTGTCCACCGTGCCGGACGGCGCGGCGGCGGTGCCCACCGGCTCGGCCGGCGCCGGAGCGGGCGGCTGGGCGGGCGTACCCGCCGGCGGCGCGGCGGCGGTCTCCTCGCCGAGCGGCTCGAAGGCCAGCTTGGCCTTGCCCTGCTCGCCGACCGGCGCGAGCTGGATGCGCAGCTTGGAGCCGTCGGCGGTGATCGAGTGCTCCGCCTCCTGGCGCGTCGCGATCACCAGCCGGGTCAGGGGACGGCTGCCCTCCTCGCTCTTCTGGATGGCGAGCGAGGAGATCAATCCCTCCTCGGGAGCGAGATCGGCGAGGCGGGAGCCGGGAACCGAGTTGGGCAGCTCGACGACGACGCGGCCCTCGGCGTTGCGGAAGCTGGTCCACACCAGGGGACCGCTCGCCTCCAGATCGACGAAAGCCTCGGGCGCGCCCTCGCGGAGATCCAGGGAGCGGATCTCGACCGGCGCCGAAGAGGCGGCGGCCTTGGGCTCGGCCGCGGCTTCCCGCGCGGACACAGGAGCCGCCTCGACCACGCGCGCCGGCTTGGAGGCGGTGCAGCCGACGCCCACCGCGACCATCGATGCCGCCGCCGAAGCGACCCAACGCTGCCACAAGGCGCTCCGTCTTCTCATGACCACATCTCCCATGGCAACTCGCCTCCCGCGCGGGTCAGCCCGCGGCTAGGAAGGATTCAGGCTCTTGACCACCTCGCGAAACGGCTTCAGGGCGGTCGGGTCCTGCACGATCTGTTTGAAGACCACCTCGTTCTTGTTGATGCTCACCACGTCACCGTCGTAGAGCTGGTCCCCCTCCTTCAGCAGATAGCTCTTCTTCTGGTTCGCGGCCACCACCTGCGCCACGAAGCCCTTGCTGGTGCGGAAGATCCCCGTCAGGTCGATCTCGTCGATCAGCAGCCCCGGGATGCCGTCCGGACGCGGGCCGCGGAACTCGGGGCGGTCCGGCGCCGCGAGCAGCGACTTGAAGGGATCGCGCCGGTTGCCGGGGTCGTACGAGAAGCTGCCCCCCGAGAGCACCTCCTCCTCGCCTTCCAGGATCTCGTCGATGTTGCCGATGTCGTCCTGCGAGGAAGCGGCGTCCGGGGAAGCGGCGCCCGCCGGCGGCTGCTCGCCGGGCTTGGCGGGAGAGGCGGCCTGCTGCCCCTGGCTCTGGCCCTGCCCTTGACTCCGGCCCTGGCCCTGCGCCAGAGCCGCCCACGCCGCCGCCAGCACGAGGAGGACCACGAAGCTCGCGGGTCTGCGGTGGCGCCACATCAATCGGGCCCTCCAGCGCCGGGGCGGACGCCCGCCGCCGGACCCGGAGGCTGGGGCGGCGGCTGCGCGGGCGGAGCGACCGGCGCCGCCTCCGGCGGCGGCATGGGCTCCGGCTCCTTGTAGACGAAGGTCTTGGCCGTGAACGTCGAGCTGATCGTGTGCGTGCCCGTCGACTGCCCCAAGGCGTTGATCTCGAGGTCCTCGATGTTGATGATGCGCGAGAAGCGGCTGATGCGATCGAAGAAGAGGGCCAGGTTGTGGTAGCCGGCCTCGACGTTGACGCTGATCGGCCACTCGCTGAAGAACTCCTTGTCGGTGAGCGTGCCGGGGTTGAAGCGCTTGAGCGCGAAGTCCCCCTGCTCGGCGAGCGAGCGGATGCGCCGCATCAGGTCCGGCGTGTTGCGCCGCGCCGGCAGGATGCGCAACAGCTTGTCCAGCTCCAGCTCGAGCTGCCGCACCTCCTCGCGGAACTTCTGCAGCTCCTGGCGGGCCGCCCGCCCCTCCTGGATCTTGGTCTGCAGCTCCGCCAGCCGCGCCTCTAGGCCGTCGTACTCCTCGCTCTTCGGATTGACCAGGCGCCAATAGCCCACTCCGAAGAGCAAGGCGCCGATCACCAGCCCCATCGCCAGGCCGAAGTACCAGGGTCTGCCTTCCAGTCCCGTCTTGAGCGCCACCTGGGCCCGCCCTCCTAACCCGAAGCCGACGTCGCGGCGCCCGCCGCCGGCGCGGCGCCGGGCGCGCCCTCCGCCGCCGGCTTGGCATGGGTCGCGAACGAGTAATTGAAATCGATCACGAACTTATAGATGCCGCCCTGCTGCTGCTCGGTGCTCTTGAGCGTGGGCTCGTCGAACTCCGGCACCTTGTCGAGGTTGTCGATGAAGTTGGCGACGGCGTTGGTGTTGAACGCGCGGCCCTCGATCTCGATGGTGTCGGCGGTCATCCGCAGGCGGTCCAGCCACAGCAGCTCCGGCAGCGCGCGGGAGATGTAGTCCATCACCCGCACCGGCCCGCGCTGGTTCGCCTTGAGGTCGTTGATGATGCCGATCTTGCGCTCCAGCTCCGCCTTCTTCGCCTTGTAGTCCTCGACCTCCTTGATCACCGGCGCCAGGGCGTCGACCTCCCGCTGCGCCGCGTTCACCTCCTCCGTCTTGGCCTCCAGCTTCCGGTCCCAGTAATACCAGGAGACCGCCAGGGCGATGACGCCGAGGAGCAGGCCGACGCCGAGCATCCATTGGCCGATGTCCTGCCCCTCCAGCCGCAGCGCCGCCGGCACCTTCACCTTGCGCACCGCCGCCGGCCGCTTGCCCTCCGAGAGCAGGTTGATCTTGATCATCGGCCTAGTCCCCCGCCTTGCGGATGCCGAGACCCACGGCCACCGCCATCATCGGCGCGATCGAGCGCAGCCATTCGCCGTCGAAGTCGCTCTCCTTGAAATGGATGCGGCGCAGCGGGTTCATCAGCTCCGTGGGCACCTGGAAACGCTCCCGCAGCACCGGCAGCAGGTTCGGCGTCAGGGCGCAGCCGCCGGAGATCACCAGCTCGTCGACCGGACCTTCCGACGAGGTGGCGGAGAAGAAATCGAACGTCTTGCGGATCTCCGACGCCATCTCCGCCGACACCGTGTCGAGCACCGGCCGGGCGTCGGCGGGCGAGTAGCGGTCCACCGCCTCGCCCTGCTTCAGCGACTCCGACTGCGCGAAAGAGAGGTTGAACTCGCGCTGCAGCGCCTCGGTGAACTGGTTGCCGCCCAGCGAGATGTCGCGCCAGAACACCGTGCCGCCGCGCGCCAGGATGTTGATGTTGGTGACCCCGGCGCCCATGTTGATCAATGCCACGACCTTGCGCGGATCGATCTCGTAGTTGACCTCGTAGGCGTTCTGCACCGCGAAGACGTCGACGTCCACCACCGTCGGCGTCTTGCCCGTCTGGCTGATCACCGACACGTAGTCGTTGACCTTGTCGCGCTTGACGGCGACGAGCAGCACCTCCATGTTGTCCCGCCCCGGTTCGCCCTCGGAGAGCACCACGTAATCCAGGCGCACGTCGTTGATGTCGAAGGGGATGTACTGCTCGGCCTCCCACTGGATGGAATCCGCCAGCTCCTCCTCCGCCATCGCCGGGAGCTGGATCTTCTTGATGATGACCGAGTGGCCGGAGAGCGACGTCGCGTAGCTCGTGCCCTTGACCTTGGTCTGGTCGTTCAGGCGGTGGATGGCGTCCACCACCAGGGACGAGTCCATGATCGAGCCGTCCACGATCGCCTCCGGCGACAGCGGCTCGACGCCGAGGCGCTGCAGATGGAATTCTCCCTTGCGCTCCTTCAACTCGACGAGCTTGATCGCCGAGCTGCCGATGTCGAGGCCCACCACACCCTTCTTCGTTCGGGAGAAGAGCACGTTCAACTCCTCAAAGCCCAACGTTCAAGGCAACTTACCGGCGGATACTTAAAGCTTCGCTGGAAGCTACCACTGTCAAGCGCCGGTGTCAAGGCGCTCATGCATCTATGGCTATATTGACCAGTTCGGGAACTCTACACCCTGCCGAAACCGGTTGCAAGCCCCCTATCTCGCGGTGCCGCCGTGACTTGAGGCGGCTTCGCCCGGCGCGGCCGGCGTCCTACACCCCGAAATACCGCGCGTCCGGATGGTGGAACACCAGCGCCGAGACGCTCGCCTCGGGCTCCATCATGTCCCCCTCGGTGAGGTGGACGCCGATCTCCTCCGGCCGCAGGGCGTGGAACAGCTCGCGCTGGAAGGCGAGGTCCGGGCAGGCAGGGTAGCCGAAGCTGTAGCGCTTGCCGCGGTAGCGGGCGGCGAGCTTGTCCTCCATCGGGAGGTCTTCCGGGTCGGGGAAGCCCCAGCGCTTGCGCAGGCAGGCGTGGAGCCACTCGGCGGCGGCCTCGGCGGTCTCCAGCGCCAGGGCGGCGAAGGCGTGGCTCTTCAGGTACTCGCCCTGGTGCTTCCACTCCTCCACCCGCTCGCGCACGCCTCGCCCGCCGTGGTGACGAAGAGCGCGATGTGGTCGCCGGCCGCCCGACCCATGCATCCTCGAGAAACGTCTCGCGGCGCTCCGTCTCAACGAAGATGTTGGCTCGGAAGCGCCGGCGATCGAGATCGAGTCCGGCCTCGCGGCCGATGCCTGCAATCGTCGCCAGGCTGATCACGGAGACTGCCCCCTCATCGAAGATCCCGTGCTTGAGCTTCATCAAGTCGACGCCGCTCCCCAAACGCTCGGCGATCTCGGCCGTCAGCTCCGGGCTTCGCAGCTCAACGCACGATCCGGCCGGTGTGCGGACATGGGTCGGAAGTGGCTCGCCGGTGCTCTCGTCGAGCCCCGGCGGGATGGTAGAGGAGGAGCTCCGGGAGGCGGCTCGCCGTGAGCCACGGCATGCCGCTGTCGACGCCCACGCGCCGGAAGGCGAACCGCCGGTCCCCGGCGAGCCCGTACCAGCCAAGAAATGCCGAATCCATCACGGCTCCAGCCATGGACTTGACGGGATACCGCACGATCTCGCAAACCTGCCCGACTTGAATCATCGCGGTGTCACTCTACGCGCGAAGGAGGATGGCGACCTCGGTCCGCCACTGAGACGGCGACGTTTCACGCGGCAGCGCCACGAGGTAGTGCTCGATCCGGGCCGCCCACCAGGTGACTTTGCCCTCGCTCGCGACCCGCCACGGGTGGTCCGTCTCCTTGCCCCAATCCAAAAGTGACGCCGTGGTGTCGACCAGAGAGTCGTACGGACCCCGGTGCAGCACAGTCGCATAGGTGCCCGCTGGAAGCTGGCC
>DATBGJ010000238.1:0-5478 GCA_036558045.1 Thermoanaerobaculia bacterium | reverse complement strand
CACTACGACGGCGCCGAGCTGCGGGCCGTCTTTCGGGCGGTCCTGGAGTGCTTCGTGGTGCGGCCCTGATGCTGCCGCTGCTGTTCGCCCTGCTCCTGGGGCCGGCGCCCGCTCCGGCGGCGGAGCCGCTGCGGCTCTCTTCCAAGGTGTTCGGCAAACCGGTGGAGATCGAGGTGCGGGATCTCTCCAAGGACGCGGCGCGCGCGGCCATCCAGAAGGCTTTCGCCGAGATCGCGGAGATCGAGCGGCTGACGGATGCGACGCGGCCGGACGGCGGCCTCACCGCTCTCAACGCCGCGGCCGGCAAAGGACCACAGCCGGTCGATCCACGGCTCATGACGGTGCTCGCCAGGGCCGGCGACTTCTGCACCTGGTCCGAGGGCGCGCACGGACCTCTCGGGCGGGATCTCTATGCGCTCTGGGGCCTGCGGGCGCCGGTCGCCGAGCCGCCGAAGCCGGAGCGCGTCGATCAGGCCGTGGACCTCGCGGCCTGCGGCGGATTGACCCTCGACAAGGAGAAGGGCACGGCCACGCTCGCGCCGGGAGCCGGCCTGGATCTGTGGGGCTTCGCCGAGGGGCGCGCCGTGGACGGCGCCGTCGACGTCCTGCGGCGCGAGGGCGCCGGCAACGGCGTCGTGCAGCTCGGCTCGATCGAGCGCGGCTTCGGTCCGGGACCCGACGGCGAGGGCTGGCCCGCCGCGCTGCCGAAGCTGCCGGGGCATGAGGATTCACCCGGCCAGATCTATCTGCACGACCGCTCCCTGGCGGTCGCGTCGCAGGCGGACCACCTCCGGGGGAGCACGGATGCGTCGTCGCCGGCCTACGTCAACCAGCGGACGGGCCGGCCGGCGCAAGGCGTGCTGGCGGCGGCCACGGTCACGGATCTGGCGATGGACGCCCAGGGTCTGGCGGCGGCGCTGCTGCTCACCGGTCCGCGCGAGGGCCAAATGCGCCTGGGCTCGCTGCAGCCGCGCCCTTCCGTCCTCTGGTTCCTCGGCACCGGCGAGGGGCCGCCGCTGCAGGTGGGCTACCGCTGGGGAGAGGTGTCGCGGAAGTAGGCCCACACCGCCAGGGTCTGGTGCGCCAGGTAGCCGAGCAGCCAGCAGGCGGAGGCGGCGAGGTGGACGGCCACCCAGACCTTCCGCCAGCCGGCATCGACCGAAGTCTGGATCAGGTAGCCCGAGACGATCATCGGCACCAGGAACAACGCCAGCGACACGCCGCTCCGCCGGCGCTCGCTCGCGCCGCTCCGCCACTGCCGCCACACGTGGCGCCGCCAGATGAGGCCGGCGGTGAAGACCAGCAGCGGCGCGACGAGGACGTGGAGATGCTGCACCTGCGGCTGCAGAGGATGGTTCACCACGGCGTACGGGTCCGCCGGCTTCACCAGGTAGATCATCCAGGCGTAGACCAGCCCCGTTCCCCCCACCAGCAGGTTGGAGAGGTGCTGCATCCAGGCCTCGAAGCGGTTCATGGCTTGCCGGCTCCGATCAGGATCTGGTGGAGGGCGAGCACCCGGCGCACGGCGTCGGTGGTAGCGCGGGCGGTCAGCGTGGCGCCGGTCACCGGACGGATGTCGCGCTTGAGCTGCAGGCCGGGGTCCAGGGCCTTGCCGCGGAACTGCTCGTACCAGGCGCCGCGCGGCAGGTAGTCCTCCGGCTCGCGGAAGGAGATCACCTCGATGCGTCCCACGCGGCCCTGCGGGTCGACGACGATCATCAGCGTCTCCGGCAGCGTGCGCACGCGGTGGGTGTCGAACCAGGCGGTGCCGGCCGGCTGGCCGCCGCGGCTGGCCACGTAATAGTTGACGAGGGCGCTCGGCACCTCGGCGCCGGAGAGCTCGCGGGCGCGCTGCACCTGTTCCGGCTTGAGGAAGGCCGCGCGCCGCGCCACCTCGCAGCCGGGGAACGCGAGCTTCAGCGCCTCGTCCACGGTGAGGAACACCCTGGCCGCCGCGGGAACGGCGGCCAGGAGGAGAACACCCGCGAGGACCGCCTTAAAAGACGTACCCCAGCAGGACGTTGAACCGGTCGGCGCCGGTGCCAGCCTCGTTGTCGACATTCTGATAGTCCACCTTGAGGACGAGTTGCTCGATCGGCTTGTAGGAGACACCGAGGGTGAGGATCTCGAAGTCGGTGTCCGGATTGACGCTGAAGCCCGCGGGCACCGCGTCCTGGGTGTTGAAGCTCTCCCAGCGGGCGAAGGGGATGAGCGCCTTCCCCGCGGCGCGGCCCGCCAGCAGGTCGTAGCCGAGCTGGAGGTAGAACCCCTTGAGCTTCTCGCCGATGGATTCGTCGCCGGCGAGCCCGAGGACCTCGTTCAGCTCGGCGACGTCGTCCAGCTCGGCGCGGACACCCAGGGTCCTGAATTCCAGTCCCCGCCAGCGCCATTCGAGATGCCCCTCGGCGATCGTGGTGCGAACGCCGAGCTGCCGCCCCGAGGCGGTCTCCAGGCCCTGCCCCGATTTGCCCGTATAGACGGAGCCGCCGGCGAGGAGCCCCGGCAAGCCGGTGTAGTCGAGGCGCCCCACCCAGGCGAGATCCTCCGCCTTGGCCTCGCTCCCGCCTTGACGGCCGCCGCGCAGGCCGTCGTCCGTAAATCCCTCGGCGTCGAGCCCGTTGACGATGTAGGTGCGATAGGTGAAGGGTCCGGCCGCGCCGAAGAGGCCGAAGCCGCCCTCCTCCCACGTCGTGGGCAGGATGCGCTGCTCCAGGTCGGGCCGGTTGGCGCCGAGGAAGACCGTGGGCTCGTGGAGCTCGTTGAGGAAGCCCACCGGCATCAGCAGCAGGCCGGCGCGGAAGTTGAGCTGCGGCCGCCAGAGAAAGTCGAGGTAGGCGAACTCGACCTCGACCTCCTCGCCGGCGTGCTCGAACTCCACCTCGCTGTTGAACAGGATGCGATCGTTGAATTTGTAGCCGACGTAGATTACGGCGCGGCGCAGGTCGAAATGGTCACCCCCCTCCTCTTCCTCCTCCTCTTCGCCCTCTTCGGACTTGGCCGCTGCTCCCTCTCCTTCCTCCTCTCCCTCGTCGATCTGCTGATAGATGACCTCGCCGTAGCCGCCGACGGAGAGGCCGCGCTCCGTGCGGTAGATCTTGGAGGCCGCGGGTCCGAAGCCCTGCTCGCTCTGATCCGCCGCGGCGGCCGCCTCGCCGATCTTCAGCTTCTCGATCTCCACCGCCAGCACCTCCAGCCGCCGCTCCAGCTCGGCGAGCCGGTCCGCCTCCGCGTTCCCGCCGCCGCTCTTCATGGCCGCGATCTCCGCCTTGAGCTGCTCGACCTGCTGCTCGAGATCGCGTACCCGCTCGTCCGTCGAGCTGGACTGCGCGAAGGCCGCGGGCGCCAGGGCCAGCGCGAGCACCACCGGCAGCAGAGCTGTCCAAAACCTCCTGCAAGAAAAAGCCATGTATAGTCTCCTCAGAGCTTGTGCGGCGTTCCCGCGCCGCGCGGTTCGTGAGGGCCGGTGGGCCTCACCGGTTGCCGCCGTGGCCCACCGGCCCTCGTTTCAACTGCCGGGCTCGACCTTCACCTCCGGATCCAGGACCTGCAGTTTTCCTGGCCATCCCGGGCTGGCCAGGGCCTTCAGCCGGCCGCCTTCGGGGTGGAGCACCAGCACCTCGACGCCGCGGTGCGTTGCCGCCCAGCGCAGGGCGCGGTCGGGTCCGAGGACGTAGAGTCCCGTCGACAGGCAGTCCGCCCGCAACGGGTCCGCCGTCCACACCGTGAGGCTGCCGAAATCGGCCGCCGGCTCCCCCGTGCGCGGATCGAGGATGTGGCCGAGCCGCCGGCCGTTCACCTCGATGCCGCGCTCGCCGTTGCCGGAGGTCGAGACGGAGCCGCCGTCGATCGCCAGCGCCACCACCGGACGATCACGCCGCCGCGGATCGGCGACGGGAATGGTCCAGCCGCGCCCGAGCACGGCGACCTGGCCGCCGAGGTCCAGCGAGGCGCGGGAGACGCCGGCGCGCGCGAGGGCTTTCATCGCGTCCTTCAGCCCCGCGCCTTTGCCGAAGCCGCCCTCCTCCAAAATCAACCCTGGGGTTTCGCGCACCGCGAGACCGTGCGGCTGCAGACGGAGATCCGCGATGCTGCCCGCAGCCGCCCGGCGTTCCCTTTCGCTGGGCAGCCGCCCGCCGGTGCGCAATCCCCAGGCCCGCACCAGCCCGCCCACTCCGGGATCGAAGCCTCCCGCCGTCTCCTGCCAGCAGCGCCGCGCCATCGCGAGATCCGCAAAGAGCGCCGGCGAGAGGGCGAGGGGCGCGCCCGCGGGAGCCTCGTTCAGGCGGGCCAGCTCGGTATCGTCCCGCCACGTCGAGAGACGGCGCTCGGCGGCCTCCAACGCCGCGACGGCCCGCTCGCTCGCCGCGAGGCCGGCCGATCTGTCCGCCGCCTCGACGACGATCTCCAGCGAGGTGCCCATGAGCATCACCCGGCGCTCGACCTGAACGGTGCGCGGCGGCACGCCGGAGCAGGCGGCCAGAAGGAGCAGGGAGACGAGCGGCGCTCTCACAGGCTCAGCTCCAGCACCTGCTGCTCCGCGGGTACGCCCGGGCAGCAGTCCGTGCTGTTTGGAATGGGCCGACCATGGGGGCAGACGGCGGGATGATCGAGGAAGGCGCAGACCTGATCCTCGAAGCCCGCGGCCACGGGAGCCTCCTGCCCGCACTCGCCGGCGGCGCCGCGGTCGAGGGTGCGCGCGAGCAGCACTTCGGCCAGCCGCATCCGGCGCACCACCGCCAGCGCCTGCGCCCGGCCGCGCTCGGTGAAGGCGATCCTGCCGTCGGCGAAGGTGAGGAGACCTTCGGCGATGAGCGCGGCCACGCCGCGGCGCGCCACGGAAACGCCGGCGCGGTCCTCTTCGATGAGCTGCCAGAGCTCCGCCAGCACGCCCTGCAGCTCCACGTCCCCCGGCTGCTCCACCTGCGCCAGGCGGCCGTGCTCCAACCGCACCTCGCGGTCGGCGCGGACGGCGATCGACGGATCGTGGGTGACCAGGATCAGCGTGTGGCCGCGCTGGTGGAGATCGGCGAGCAGCGACATCACCACCGCCTCGTTCACTGCGTCGAGATTGCCCGTGGGCTCGTCGGCGAGGACGAGCGGCGGCTGGTTGATCAGCGCCCGGGCGATGCATACCCGCTGCTGCTCGCCGCCGGAGAGCTGGCTCGGCAGGTGATGCAGGCGCTCCGCGAGGCCGACGCGGCGCAGGGCCTCCTCGGCCTCGGCGCGGTCCGTCATGCTGTGGACGTACTGCGCCAGCATGACGTTCTCCAGGGAGGTCAGATAGGGGATGAGATGAAACTGCTGGAAGATCAGGCCCACCGTGCGCTGGCGGTAGCGCGCCAGCTCGCGGGCGGTGAGCCGCGTCAGGTCCACGCCGCCCACCCGCACCTGGCCCTCGGTCGGGCGGTCGAGGCCGGAGAGGATGTTGAGCAGCGTGGTCTTGCCGGAGCCCGAGGGGCCGGTCACCGCCACCCACTC
>DATBGJ010000237.1:0-7430 GCA_036558045.1 Thermoanaerobaculia bacterium | reverse complement strand
CTCCTACAGGTCCGGATTCGCGAACCCAACCATGACCAGACGGAAATCCAGCCTCTTCGCCCTGCGCGAGCCGCTGCCGCGGACGACGGCGTTGGTGATAGGGCTGTTGGCCCCTCTCCTCGTGGGAGCCGCCTGGTGCGTGCTGACCTATGGCGGCTTCGTGGCACCCGATTTCCTGCCGTCCCCCACCGAGACCCTGCGCGGTACCCTCCAGCTCTTCCTGGACCCTAACTACGATCTTGCGGGAGCCGTCCTGGTCTCCTCCTGGCGCATTCTGCGCGCCTTCCTCCTCGCCGCGGCCATAGCGTTGCCGCTGGGCGTGCTGATGGGGTCTTTCGAGTCGATCAACCGCTTCTTCGAGCCCATCGCCGCGCCCTTGCGCTACATGCCGATCTCGGCCTTCATCCCTCTCCTCATCCTGTGGTTCGGGATCTACGAGAAGGAGAAGATCGCCTTCCTCTTCCTAGGGGTTTTCGTCTACTTGTTGCCGGTTGTGGTCACGGCGATCCGCGCGGTGCCCGAGGAACTGGTCCAGACGTCGCTCACCCTGGGCGCTTCGCGCTGGCAGGTGATCCGCACGGTTCTGCTGCCGGCGGCGCTGCCCGAGATCTTCGATTCCTTCCGGGTGATGAACGCCATCTCGTGGACCTACATCATCCTCGCCGAGGCGGTCAATCCGGAGCACGGCCTCGGCTACATGGTGGAGCTGGCGCGTACGCACCAGAAGGCGTCCTGGTCGTTCGCCGGCCTGCTGGTGATCGGCGGCATCGGCCTGCTCACCGATTTCTGCATCCGTATGCTCAGCGCGTTGCTCTTCCGCTGGCGGGAGGCGACATGAGCGACGACGCTCCCGAGATCCCGGCGGCCAAGGGCGAGCCGGGCACCGTCGCCGTCACCGTCTCCGACAAGCACAAGCAGGCCGGGACGTACCGCCATGAGCCGGGCGCGGCGATGCCCAAGCTCCGGGTGTCGGACCTCTCCATCACCTACATCGACCGCTCGGGAAACGCCACCGAGGCGGTGCGCGACGTCTCCCTGGACATCGTCGACAAGCCGGGGGTGGGGGAGATCATCGTCTTCCTCGGCCCTTCGGGCTGCGGCAAGTCGACGATCCTCAAGGCCATCGCGGGGCTGCTGGTGCCGACGGCCGGCGAGATCCTGCTCGACGGCAAGCCGGTCACGGACGTGGGCCGCGACCGCGGCATGGTCTTCCAGGCCTACACCTCCTTCGGCTGGCTCACCGTGCGGGAGAACCTGGAGTACGGCCTGCGCCTGCAGGGTGTGGCCCGGAAGGAGCGGCGTGAGCGTGCGGAGAAGTACCTGCAGTCGGTGGGGCTCGCGGAATTCGCCGACCGTTACCCGAAGGACCTCTCCGGCGGCATGAAGCAGCGGGTGGCCATCGCCCGCACGCTGATCAACCGGCCGCAGGTGGTGCTCATGGACGAGCCGTTCGGCGCCCTCGATCCGCAGACCCGCTGGGGGATGCAGAGCCTGCTGCTCGACGTCTCGCGCACCGAGGACAACACCATCGTCTTCGTCACCCACGACGTCTCGGAGGCGGTCTACCTGGCCGACACGATCTACATCCTCTCCTCGCGGCCGGCGCGCATCCTGCACAAGGTGGACGTGCCTTTCTTCGCCGTGCGCGACGTGGCGCTCAAGTCCGCGCCGGAGTTCCGCGCGGTCGAGAAGCAGCTCCTCGACCTGCTCTATTCGCCGGACCGCAAGGCCACCTGATGCCGCCGGCGGGCAGGGTGCTGCTCGGCGTCTTCGCGGCGGTGCTGCTCGGCCTGGCGGCGGGCCACGCCCGGCTGCTCTCCTCGCCCGTGCCGCGGCTCGCCGGCATCGTGCCGGACGACGCGTTCTATTACCTGCAGATCGCCCGGCACCTCGCGGCCGGAGAGGGCTCGACGTTCGACGGCGTGCATCCCGCCAGCGGCTATCACCCCGCGTGGATGGCCCTCCTCGTGCCGCTCGCCGCGGCGCTGCCGGAGCCCGGCTCGCTGCTGCGCGGCGCGCTCGCGCTCGCGCTCCTCCTGCATGCCGCGGGCGCCTTTGCGCTGATCGGGCTCTTCCGGCGCTTCACCTCTCCCACCCTGGCGGTGATCGGAGCGCTCTGCTGGCTCGCCAACCCGTTCGCCCTCTACCTCGCGCTGCTCGGCGTCGAGTCGGCGCTCTACGTCTTCAGCCTCGTCCTCGTGCTGCGGGCGGCGGCTGCGTTCATCGCGGCGCCGGACGGCCTGCGGTCACACTTCGCGCTCGGCGGCGCGCTCGGCCTCTGCTTCCTGGCGCGCACGGAGGCCGGGGTGCTCGCCCTCGTCACCTGCGCGGCCGCGCCGGCCCTCGCGGGCAGGCGGCCGTGGAGCCGGGCGGGGCTGCGCTCGGCGCTGCGGCTCGGCGCGGTCTTCACCCTCTGCACGCTGCCCTGGTTCGCCTATTGCTGGCTGGCGACCGGCTCGCCCTGGCAGAGCAGCGGCGCCGCCAAGGCGCTGTGGGCGGCGCGCCTGCTCGCGCCGCTGGGCGTCTCGCAACGGCTGGCTCATCTCGCCGATACCGTGGGCCGCCTCTGGCTGGTGGCGCCGTGGATCGGCACCGCGGCCCTGCCCTTCGAGGGCACGTTCGTCTGCGCCGCCATGGCTCCCGCGGCCTTCGGCCTGCTGCGCGCCGCGCGGCGGCCGCGCGAGCACTTCGACCTGATCGCGTGGTCCTCCTGGCTGCTCGGCAGCACGGTGCTGACGGGGATCGTCTACGGCCTCTTCTATTGGGACGTCCCGACCTGGTACCGCGCGCAGCCGGCCCTGCTGCTGTTCGTCATCGCCTTTCTGTGGATCGCCCGCGCCGGCGCGGCCACCGCGCGCCCGTGGGGTCCGGTCTTTACCGCGGGCGTGCCGCTGCTGCTGCTCATCCTGTCGGTCGTCTCCTCCTGGTCTCTCTACCGCCAGCCGCCCGTGGCCTATCCCTGGCAGCGGGACTACCTCGGCTCGCAGAGGGCCTTCGAGCGTCTGGTGCCGCCGGGCGAAGCCATCGGCTGCTTCAACGCCGGCATCCCCGGTTTTTTCAGCCGGCGCCGCATCGTCAACCTCGACGGCCTCGTCAACTCCTCGGTGCTGCCCTATTTCCGGGCGCGCGACTTCGACCGCTACTTCGCCGACGAGGGCATCCGCTACATCGCCGACGACGCCGGCTCCGTCAAGGACGCCCAAGCCTTCATGCGCCGTCCCCTCCGGCTGCGCGAGCTGGCGTGGGTACCCCTTCAGGGCGGCTTCGCGACGCGGCGCTGGTTGTGGCGGGTGGAGCGTCCTACGGGAAGATCTCTGCCAGATTGAGGGTCCAGCCGGGCACCACATCGGAGGCGTCGAGAGTGTCCGTGGGTCCCAGCCGTAGAATGCCCTGTCCGGGACGGTAGACGAAGCAGGTCCGTTCCCGCGGCAGGATCACGGCGACGAGCCATGACGGAATCTTACCACTCCCCACGGCGTCTCGCCTCGAACAGCACCAGCGCCGCCGCCACCGTGACGTTGAGGGATTCGACAGGCGCCTCGACGGGAATCGTCAGGTGCAGGGGGGCGCGGTCGAGGAGAGGGTGAGAGACGCCCGGGCCTTCGGCGCCGACGGCGAGGACGAGCGTGCCGTCGAGCGGCGCGTCGTAGAGATTTTCGCCGCCGCGCGGGACGAGCGCCGCCCATGTGGGCTGGGCGGCGGCGAGGCGTTGGTCGAGGTCCGCGGGCTCGGCATCGACGGCCACCGGCAGGCGCAGCAGGCTGCCGGCCGAAGCGCGCAGGGCGCGGGGATGGTTCGGATGGGCGCAGCCCGGCGAGAGGGCGATCCCGGCGGCGCCGGCCGCTTCGGCGACGCGCGCCAGAGCGCCGAGGTTGCCCGGGTCCTGCAGGCCGTCGAGGTAGAGATAGGGACGGCCGGCGCGCACGGGCAGGGCCTCGGCGCCGTGGCGGGGGAGCCGCGCCACGGCGAGGAGGCCGCGCGGCGAGTCGGCGTCGGTGAGACTCGCCAGCAGGTCCGGGCTCACCAGGAGCGGCGCGACGGGGAAGGCGGCAGCGAGCCGCCGTCCTTCGGCGGAATCGAGAAAGCCCGGCGTCGCCAGGATCTCCTCGACGGCGGCCCCGGCGGCCAGGGCTTCCGCCACCAGATGCGGCCCTTCGAGCAGCGCCAGCTCGCCTTTACTTCGCCGGAGCCGCCGAATATCCTTGAGCCTTTGATTTTGCCGGCTGGTAATCATGAGCTGGGTCAATGATGAGCTTGGATCTTAAGAACTTCTGGCAGCGGCTCCAAACCGGGGTCGAGGTCGCGGTGGCGGGCCACACGGCGGACAAGCTGCTCGGTGTGCGCGACGGCTTCCTGCGCTTCTTTCACGACGGCCTGGACCGCACGGTCTCGGTGGCCGTGGTGCCGCAGCCGGTGCAGGAAGAGCCGGTGGGCCTGCTCGTCTCCGACGAGGAGGTGGTGCGGCAGGCCCGCAAGCACGTGATGGAGCTGCGGGAGCGCCTCGGCGGCACGTACCACTTCTATATCGCCAACGAGGGTGGCATCGAGTCGCTCGACGTGGACGGCAAGCAGACGTACCTGATCCGCAACTGGACGGTGGTGCACAGCCCGCTCGGCGAGGCGTGGGGCTCGAGCGGCGCCATCCAGATCCCGGACCGCATCGTCTCCGGCCTCGACAGCGCGCAGGTGCCGTTCGCCATCCCCGGCACCCGGCGCAGCGGCGGCATCACCAGCTCGCTCACCGGCGGGCTGGAGACGCGGCGCAAGAACATTGCTTTGTCCACGTTCCATGCCCTTGCCACACTCTTCTATGGTGTCATGGAGAGCCGGCCGATCCGGTAGGCTTCGCCTTCCAGGGTTTGTTTGGTACCATGCGCCGCGCTGATTCCGCGCCAGTTCCTGGAGATCCTGCAATGATGAGCGAACGAGATATCCACCTGTTTACGTCGGAGTCCGTGACGGAGGGCCACCCGGACAAGGTCGCCGACCAGATTTCCGACGCCGTCCTCGACGAGGTGCTGCGCCAGGACCCGACCGGCCGCGTGGCCTGCGAGACCACGGTGACGACCGGCATGGTCCTGCTCGCCGGCGAGATCTCCACCAAGGCCTACGTCGATTTCGCCGGCACGGCGCGCCGCGTCGTGCGCGAGATCGGCTACGTGAAGACGGATTACGGCTTCGACAGCGAGACCTGCGCCGTGCTCTCCGCCATCGATCCGCAGTCGCCCGACATCGCGCAGGGCGTGGACACCGGCGGCGCCGGCGACCAGGGGCTGATGTTCGGCTTCGCCTGCCGCGAGACGCCGGAGCTGATGCCGCTGCCGATCGCGCTCGCCCACCGCCTCACCCGCGCCCTCGCGGCGGCGCGCAAGTCCGGCGAGATCCCCTGGCTGCGGCCGGACGGCAAGAGCCAGGTCACGGTCGAGTACGAGGGGACGCGGCCGGTGCGGGTCCATACCGCCGTCATCTCGACGCAGCACGCCCCCGAAGTCAGCCACGCCGAGATCCGCCAGACCGTCATCGACAGGATCATCAAGACCACGGTCCCCCAGGAGCTCCTCGACGAGCGGACGGTCTACCACATCAACCCCACGGGGCGTTTCGTGATCGGCGGCCCGCAGGGGGATTGCGGCCTCACCGGGCGCAAGATCATCGTCGACACCTACGGCGGCTATGGCCGCCACGGTGGCGGCGCCTTCTCGGGCAAGGACCCGACGAAGGTGGACCGCTCCGCCTGCTACATGGCCCGCCACGTCGCCAAGAACCTGGTGGCCGCGGGCCTCGCCGAGCGCGTGGAGGTGCAGCTCGCCTATGCCATCGGCGTCGCCGAGCCGGTCTCCGTGCGGGTGGACAGCTTCGGCACCGGACTGATCGGCGACCGCCTGGCCGAGCGCCTGGTGCGCGAGCACTTTCCCCTCTCGCCCGGCGGCATCATCCAGGACCTCGACCTGCGGCGCCCGATCTACCGCAAGACGGCCGCCTACGGCCACTTCGGCCGCGACGAGCCGGAGTTCCGCTGGGAGAGCACCCACCGCGCCGCCGAGCTGCGCGCCGCCGCCGGGGTCGAGGTCGCGGTGTCGGCCTGACGGGGCCGGCCGGCAAAAGGACGGAAACGGTACCAGGGACGTAAAGGACCGGGGGTACGAGAGACGCTCCGCGGAGCGTCTCTACGTTTTTTCCCCTGCTGAGGGGCCCGTCTTCGGTTCCCACGCCTTGCCGTACTTCAAGACGTCGTGCTTGAGGAGGTCGAACTCCCGCTGTCCCGGCCCGGGGCGGGCGTCGCGGTACACCGTGTCGCACTTGTAGCAGACCACCGCGTCGCGCAGCCGGCGGTAGAGCCAGAGGTCGATCAGGCTGCAGGCGATGAGGGAGAGGCCGAAGGTCCAGGGGACGAGGACCGCGCCGAGGAGGACCAGCCCGCAGCCGAGGGCGCGGTTGAAGTCGCGCTGCCGGTAGAGGTGGCGGCAGCCGCACAGCGGGCAGACCTCCACGCGCGCGCCGGGGCCGTCGCTCCAGCCCTCGCGGGCCACGGCGCGGGCCGCGCCGCAGCCGGGGCAGGCGAGGTCGGGCATATTCGCAGTAAGAACAGCGTTGAAGGGAAGGCCGCAGTCGCGGCACTGGGTGCGGACACGCATCTGCGACTACACTGGCACACCGGTGGTGAGGCTGAGGTAGTAGCCTGTGATCTCGCCGATGAAGGCGCCGACCACGAGGACGTAGAGGATGCCGGTGGCCGATTGGTTCGAGCGCTGCCGCGCGCAGTGCAGGGCCATGGCGGCGAGGACCAGCGGGATGGCGAGGCCCCAGAGCAGGCGGAACCAGAAGAAGACGCCCTGTCCCGCGAAGCTGGTCAGCACCCGCAGGGGGTGGGGCTCCACCAGCTCGTTCACTCCCGCGGCGAACGCGAGGGCGGCGCCGATGGTGAGCAGGCGGAGGACGACCACCGCCAGCAGGACGCGGCAGAAGAGCGTCAGGTGCTGGAACCTGAGCTTCGGCGCCACCAGATACCAGTGGCCGAGGAGCATGGTGATGAGCGACCAGCCGAGCAGCAGCGCCGAGGCGAGGAGGCCGGCGAGGAGCAGGGCGCGGCGATGCGGCAGGGGAGTGAAGGCGGGGACGAGGTGCGGGCCGGCGAGCAGCAGCGCCGCGGCGCAGCCGAGCGTCGCCAGCGTCAGCGGCCAGCGGCAGAGGTCCCAGCGCTCGCGCCAGATCGCGGCATAGTAGAGGAAGCCGCCGGCGAGGCTCGCCGCCAGCGCCGTAACGCCGGCCGCGGGCCGCTCGCCGAAGGGATGGAAGGGATGAAGGGCCAGCACCGCCGCGGCGAGCGACAGCAGGCCGAGCACGACGAGGGCGTTCATCTGGAAATAACCGCGGCCCGTATCCACCTCGGGAATCCAATAAAGAGTGGAGAGGGCGCCGAGGCTCACGGC